>CAZLIG010000095.1:0-5831 GCA_964559415.1 uncultured Rhodospirillaceae bacterium | reverse complement strand
CCCGTGCCCGCCGGGCCGATGGCAAACGTCACGGTATTCTCCCGCATCGCCTTCGACGCCGCCGCGATCCCCCCGCCCGTCATAAAACCCAAAATGAAAGTCGACCCGGCCAAGCTCGAAGCGATCAAAAACAAAGTCGCAGACATCGAGAACCCCGAACTCCGCGAGGCGCTCGAAAAATACGGCGAAGCGATGATCTCAAGAACCTAAAAATTTCACGGCGAATTTTTCGACACCCCTCTCCAGAAGTATTTTCGAAAGAAATGCAATCAGCGGTAGTCGGCCAACATACATCCGTACCCCGTCGCCGTGTTTTACCTTTTGTTAGAGAGTGCCCTCTACGCTTCCCGCATCATCGGAAGTTGAAGCGCACCATGACAAATGTGGATGTAATCGAGCGCCCAGATGATCCTGCGCCCGCCGGATCGTCACCGTCGCCTGTTGCCGACCCGGCCCAAAAGCTTGCGGAACTCCGGCAAAGAGTCGTCGGCACGAATATCGACGCAACCTCTTTTCTCTCGACCGACTACTTCAATATGTTCAATTCCATCGTCATGGTAATGGACATGCTGCCCGATGCACCCGATATGCTTGAGGAAGTCGAGCAATGGCGTTTTGCCGATTACGTCCAGCACTTCAAACAAAGCGGCCTCGACTTTTCCGATCTAGCGGTTGAAGCCTATGCCTACGCGCCCCCGGACCTCCGCGAAGCGTTCGAGCACAAGATCCACGGAATCCGCGCGGTGATCGAAAACACCGCCAAGATTCTCAGAGTCCTTCTCGAAAACGGAGAACTGGAAGCGTTCAAAAGAATCGTCCATTCATCCGTCGACCTCCTGCATTCCATGATCGAAGAAGGAAACGGCATCGTCCACGGCGGCCGCGCCATGGACCAATCCGCAATCGACAACCTTTTTTAACACCCCTCGACATTTCAAAGCGTGAATCCATAACCCCGAAGTCAGCCCCCATCGCCATCCCAACAGTGAAGCCGGGATCACAGCGCCGCGCGTCCGCACGATAAGACTCCCTCCCCTCCGCAGGGCTTGATGCAGAAAAAGAGGATTTTTTTGAAATAATATTTTTTTGCTGCAACGCAATCGCTGCGATGCGATAGGTGCGCCGCACAATGCGTCGGACGTCGATGCCCATTACAAAAAACTCCAAGTGGCAGTCCAAAACGTGCACGCCTCTTAGTCGATAGATGCAGTGCAACATGCACATTTATGCAAAATACGCTTGATAGCTTGACAAAGCCGAGGTCAAGTCACCGCAGACAAAGCAAGTCTCTTCTCGTTGCGGGTTGTTCGATCGGCCACAGCAAGAAGCTTCCTACCACGGCCTCCACATTCGAACGTAACCCCGGTTTAGGAGTTGGTCCCCATGATGGTCCTCGTAATTAATTGCGGCAGTTCGTCGATCAAGTATCAGTTGTTCGATATGCGAGATGAATCCGTCCTGGCGCGAGGTCTGGTTGACCGGGTCGGCATGGAGAAAGCTTCCCTCAACCACAAACCGGCACACAAGGATGAGGTCACGATAACCGCAAAGATCGAAAACCACAGCGTCGGCATCAAAATGGTCTTGGACGCGCTTGTGGATGCCAAGAGCGGCGTTATCGATAGCCTGGACAAGATCGCAGTCGTCGGCCACCGGGTTCTTCACGGCGGCATGAAGTTCAGCGATTCAGTCCTGATCACGCCGCCGGTCATGGCCGCGATAGAAGAGTGCGTCGAGCTAGGCCCCTTGCACAATCCCGCAAACATCCTCGGCATCAACGCGTGCGCCGATCTTATGCCCCGCGTGCCGCAAGTCGCGGTTTTCGACACCGGCTTCCACCAAACAATGCCCCCCCACGCCTACCTCTACGGCCTCCCTTATGAAGCGTATGAAAAATACGGCGTCCGCCGCTACGGTTTCCACGGCACCTCCCACCGATACGTCGCGCAGCGCGCCCTCGATCTGATGGGCAGCAACAAGGAAGGCCTGCGCATCATCACCTGCCACCTCGGAAACGGCGCAAGCCTTGCCGCGATCGTAAACGGCAAGTGCATCGACACCAGCATGGGTCTGACCCCGCTCGAAGGATTGGTAATGGGCACCCGCTGCGGCGAAATCGACCCCGCCATCGTCCCGTTCCTCATGAAAAAAACGGGAATGACGCCGGAACAGATCGACACCTACATGAACAAGAAATCCGGCCTCTTGGGTCTGTCGGGCGTATCCAATGACGTCCGCGACATCGAGGAAGCCGCCCTCGCCGGAAACGAGCGCGCCAGCATCGCTCTCGAAGTCTATTGCTACCGTGTCCGCAAATACATCGGCAGCTACGCCGCCGCCATGGGTGGCGTAGACGTTATCGTCTTCACCGCAGGCCTCGGCGAAAACTCGATCAGCATGAGAAGCCGCATCTGCCACGGTCTTGAATTCCTCGGCACCTGCCTCGACCCCGACCGCAACAAGACGCGCGGCAAAGAACAGGAAATCAGCATCGAAGGCTCCCCCGTCAAGCTCTTCGTAGTCCCCACCAACGAAGAACTAGTCATAGCCCGCGACTCCGTCTCCATCTGCGCCGCCTGTTTCCAGAACAAAGAATCGGTCCCGGAACTTATGGAAAAGCTCGCTTAGCGTCTTCCTCAAGGAATAATCCAAGGCGTTTAAGGCTCTTTCGGCAAGGAAATCGAAAACAGAGAGTATCGATTGTGAGCCATGGCCTCGTTAAGCCCCGTCAGAACCCACGGCAGGCGATCGGGACTGCACTCGTTTGTTTTGAAAACGCGCTCGACAAAAGAGAAGTCCTGCCCATAAAGTTTAACAAGAAAATCAAAGATATGTTCGGCACTTTCGACTGCAACCGGGTTTTGGTTCTCCCCCAGCTCCTCATGATAGTTTTGTTGAAAGGTGTAGAATTCGCTCTGTTGAAAACACTTGGGGGTAACCAACCTTTCGACCGTCGGAACGACGTTTCGTGCCATTTCGATGTGCGCCAACTGCTCTTTTTTCGCAAATTCAACGGGTGATTTCCCTTCTGAATTGTTGAAAGTCGTATGCGCGACGGCCTTAAGCTCTTTGTCCTTCAACTCGTTGTTTGTCAAAAGCAAGACGGAGACATTATAGGATCGTGGATACAACTCCCTCCCGTCGTCGCCGTTAGGTGCTCCAATGCGGACGCGAAGCGTATTGTCGTTGATGCGCCCAAGCGTAATGATGGAATTCTTTTCAGAGCCGCTCTCCTTCTCATCGAGAGAAAGCCCCAAACCCCCAAATCCGCCCGCTGCGCTAAGCCCCATCGAGGAGGAATTGGTTGTTTGCGTCAACTCCAGTGCGTCCGTAACAACTAACGGGACGATAACCACGGGCCGCGAAATCAGGGGCGTAGTCACGATATTTTTCGGAAAGACGGAAATTGTCACGAAGATCGTCATATCCTGATTGCGCCTGAGAGGCTGCACATCGACCTGAAAAGTGACAAGCGTTGCATTGTACCCATCCGGCGTTTCGCCCTTCGTATAAATGCTCTGCAAAATCTTGTTTTGTTGCCGTAGCGCAATCCCCGCCATCAGGCCCGAATAAGCATCTACGGAAGCAGCTGTTGCCGAAGCCGCAGCGGTGGCGGGCGTCTGCGTGCCGATGCCGGTCGAAGAGCCCCCCTTGTTGATGAAAAAGTTTAATTTCGAAGCGTCCTCGACGCTGCGCGTCATTTGCACTGCGGTTGGCTCTTTGAGTTCGGCAGGCTTAATCTCGTTTCGAACATCCTTCCATTTAACCGGGAGCGAGGCCGTCACAAAAACATCGGCAATCTCTTCAGACCTTATATTGCCAAAATCCTCCTGACAGGCAGAAATCCCCACGGCACAAGCAAAAACAAAGACCCCCCGCCACATCCCAGACCGTCCGGACATAATTCCCCTCCCAATGCTGCACATAGATGCGCGCAAAGGTAGAGTTGAAAACATAAAATAACGTTAAAGGAGTGCGTTGTGATGGTGTGCAAAAAAGAGGAGACGCCACCCCGCTACTTCCCCGCCCCCCTCACAAAACTCGTCGGCGCCAGATCAATCACCCGCGCCCCGACGGTCGCCACCTCGTTCACCGCCATCCCGCGCTCAACCTCGCCCGAAGGGATCAACCTGAAAATCCCATCCAGCCCCGCAAACCCATTGGGATTAGTCAGCGCCGCCTCATCAAACCTCCCCCCGCGTTTGGCAAGAACCGCAGCCAACGCCGTCGCATCGTAAGCCAGCGTCGCGAGCCGAGGCGGCTCCGCATTGTAAACCGCCGCATAGCTCGCAATAAATCTTTGCCGCAACGCCGGATCAGGAGCCGCAAACCATCCCCCGATCAAGAACGGACTCTGCCTCCCGAGATCAGGCACATCCCACAACCCCGTCCCAAGCAGCTTGGTGCGCTGAGAGGTAACCCCCTCCGCCGAAAGCTTCTGGGCGACCGCCCCGAGAACAGAGTCGCTCACGGGCAAAAACAGAGCATCTATCTCATCCTTATGCGCCGCAAGCGCCTTCACCTTTTCGTCAAGATTTTTCCCGTCCGGCTCAAACGTCTCAAGAGCAATAAGCCTCCCTCCAACTTGCCCCACGGAGTCCTTAAATACCTTCTCAACCAAATCCCCATAAGGCGAAGCCGGAATCAAAGCCGCAAAATTCTTGAGTCCGCGTTGCGCGGCAAAGGTAGTCACGCGGTTAACCTGAGGTCCCGGCGCCAGCCCCATCACAAACACCCCCTTGTCCGCCAAAGAAGTATCGGTCGAAAGCGGCAAAACCATCAAATCGTTCACTTGAGCCATAAGCTTGACCGAAGGAACCTCCGTCGCAAACATCGGCCCGATAATCAGCTTGGTCCCGCTGGCGACCGCCTGCCGAGCCGCTTCCTCTGCGCCGCCTTTCTGCGCCGTATCGCGAGGCTGAAGCTCAAAACCATGATCGGCGGAGTCAAAAAGCGCCTGCTGAGCCGCATTAAGCATAGCTTGCCCCAAAGCCGCCCTCTCGCCCGAAAGAGGCAGCAAAATGGCAACCCGAACCTTCTCGTCCTTAACCGGCATCTGCGAAGCGCCTATCTGAGGGGCAGAGCCCGCCTGTGCCGAAGCCTGTGGAGCAGGCTTAATAGGCCAATCCATTTTGTTTTTGTCAGCCCCCGCCTGTTTTTGCGATACTCCCGACCCGGCGCACCCGCCGATGGACAGAGTGAGAGCAAGACATGCAGTCAGCAAAAGAGAAAGCTTCATGGCCGGACTTCCAGCAGTTAGGTCGGAGTGTCGTAGAACGTAGCGTTAATGAAGCGTCATGTAAACCATCGCCGGGTCTGTACATCGTCGCCACGCCGATAGGCAACCTCGGCGACATCACCCTCCGCGCCCTGGCGATTTTGGCGTGTTCTGATGTCATCGCCTGCGAGGACACGCGCAACAGCGGGATTCTGTTACAAGCCTACGGCATAAAAAAGCCGACACTCTCCTACCACGACCACAACGCCGACGAACGCCGCCCCGAACTGCTACAGCGCCTCCGTCGCGGCGAAGTCATATCCCTCATCAGCGACGCCGGAACCCCCGCCATAGCCGACCCCGGCTTCAAGTTAGTCCGAGACTGCCGCGACGCAGATATCCCCGTCACCGTCATTCCCGGCCCGAGCGCCGCCATCGCAGCCCTTGCCTCCTCCGGCCTTCCCACCGACCAGTTCACCTTCGCCGGTTTCCTCCCCTCAAAAAGCGTCGCGAGAAAAAAAGCCGCCCATTCTTTCAAGCAGTCCAACGGCACAATCGTCTTTTACGAGTCCCCCCAACGCCTCGCCGAAACCCTCTCCGACCTCGCCGAGAC
>CAZLIG010000094.1:5627-8695 GCA_964559415.1 uncultured Rhodospirillaceae bacterium | reverse complement strand
CCAGCAGGGCGACAATTGTCGTCGAAATATTTAAAAAGTCGAGCTTCAGTTCGCCGCGCCAAGCCATGAAAAACAAAAGCATGAGCGTGTGCGTAAACACGATGATGATAACAAGCGGCCCCGGAATATAAAGCAAAGCCAAGAATATCCCGAAATTCGAACAGGCTTGAAAGAACCCGCCGATCATGGCCTGCTTGCGATCCTCGCGCGTCACGAACATCGGAATGCGCCGGAAAAGGCACCAAGCCGCCATCCCGAACCCGCGCGCGCAAGCAGAAACAACAGCAAGTCCAAAGGCATTCCCGCCATCGGCATAGAAAGCGCGAGAGGTCGCCGGATACAGCCCAAAAACGATGCACGCGAGAAAAGCCGCCAGAAGCCCGACAGCCTGCGGATTATTTCGCGAAAAGCGCAAAATGCCTCACCTTCTGCCTCGCTTGGGCTGAACGACCTTTCCACCCACGCGAACCGGCCTTTCGGCAAACCCGCCCAAAGAGATCATACGATCATAAATCACAAGCGCCCCCGCGATCCCGACATTGACGCAAAACTTGGTTGGAATCTTGACGATATGATCGCACCGCTTGACCATCTCCGGAGAAAGGCTCCCCTTCTCCGGCCCCAAAACATAGGCAGCCCGCAACGGGTGCCTGAAGCTCGGCAGATCAATCGCCTCATCAAGCAATTCGACCCCGACAAGCGAGCAATCCTTCGGCAACGTGAACTCGTTGATGTTCTTATATGCATAAAATGGCATATGAATATCGGCATGAGACGTATCCGAGGACTTCACCTCGGCATAGCTGACCGATGCATTCACGGTAAAAAAGAAGCTCGCGCCAAACGCATGAGACGTCCGCACGAGATTTCCAAGATTGAACCCTTTGTTGATGCCTTCCGCACCGACAGCAAAATAGCCGCGCATAATCAAAACCTATATGTTAAATCGACTGCTGCCTTATCACGACATTATCCGGGCAGACGCCTGATCGTAAACATCCTGAATCAAAACGCGCTGCCTGACGCGGAAGGAAATGCGCTCCTGCACCTGCTTAGGCAGATCGGTCATCTTGATAACATTTTTCTTGAGCAAAATCATAATCACGTCTTCAACGGCGCGAGCCATTTCGCCGTCGGTGCGCCGCAACTCGGTCAAAGCGGTTTCGACCTGAGAAGGGTCCTGCCCGCGCTGCCTTAAAAACGAAATGACTTCGGGATGATTGTGAGGAACCATCTCGGCCCCAGCCAATCCGCGAGCGCTGACTTTGACAATAATTCCGTTTTCGTTTCGAAGAATGTAAGGCATGGCCGTTCCTGTACGAGATGCCGCAATACCATATCCCAATGCCAATCGAGAGCAAGCTCTTTTCTCTGGATTAACGCGAGAGTCTGCATTAGAAAACGCCCCCTGATCTACAGTGATCGAGGAAAGTCATGAGTGAAGCCAAAGAACCCGTATCATCCGGCGGCATTTCCGGAGAACGCCTGAAATCGTTCATCGCGCGCATCGAAAAGCTCGAAGAAGACAAAGCCGCCGTCGGGGAAGACCTGAAGGAAGTGTATGCCGAAGCCAAAGGCGTTGGCTTCGACACCAAAATAATCCGGCAAATCATCCGCATACGCAAAGTAGAGGTTGAAAAGCGCCGCGAAACCGAGGAATTATTGGAACTGTACAAAGCCGCGATCGGAATGGAAGAGTAGCGTCCAACATCCTATCGCGCTGGATAATCAAGCTTTCTAACAGCACGTCCGATGTCAAACGCTAACCTCGCTTTTCTCCCCTCTGCTCCCCTTAACTCGTCATTCCCGCGAAAGCGGGAATCCATCGCCGCGCGTCCGCGCGTAATAAGACTCAATTTGAAGGTTTTATTCCAGCATCAAGGCGCCCCCTCACAACCCGTGAGTCTCCGATGACCTTCATCCTCTCCAAAGTCCTATGGATGTTCATAGCTCCCGCGACGTTGCTGATACTCACGCTCGGAACCGGCCTCGTTCTCCAGCTCCTTCCTCGCTCGCATCTTAAAAAAACCGGACGAATTCTTTGTTTTAGCGTCTTTTTCGTTTTCCTGTCCCTGTCCCTTTTCCCCTTGGGAAGCTGGGCGCTCATCCCCCTCGAAAACCGCTTCACCTTTTTTCCGCCCGACCATGTGAACGGCATCATCGTCCTCGGCGGAGATGAGCAAGCCGACATTTCGACCACGCGCGGACAACCGACGGCGCTGGATTCCATGAGGCGCTACGTCAGGTTTGCCGACCTCTCCAAGCGTTATCCCGAAGCGAAACTCGCCTTCACCGGCGGATCGGCTGCAATAAAGGGCCACGTCCATATCCCCGAATCCGAAATTGCGCGCCAAATCATGGCCTCCATCGGAGTCCCCACCGACCGCATGACCTTCGAGCGCCTGTCGCGAAACACCCAAGAAAACGCCACTTTTCTGTTTGAAGCTATCGAACCGAAAGCAGATGAGAACTGGTTGCTGGTCACAAGCGCTTTTCATATGCCTAGGGCAATGGACTGCTTCAGGAAAGCCGGATGGAACGTCTACGCCGCACCGACCGGCTATTTCACAACAGGCCACTACACGATGGAAGACGGCTTCCGCCTCGAACACCAATTGCACCTTTTGACAATAGCGGTTCACGAATACCTCGGCCTGATTTCTTACAAACTGATGGGGAGAATAGACTCAGTATGGCCTCGATAAAATTTTCGTCATTCCCGCGAAAGCGGGAACCCATCGCCGCCCGTCTGCGCGGCATAAGAGTCTTGCTCCTCCTCGCCGCTGCGACCCTCTCGATAGCCGCCACCCCTCTCCGGACCGCCTCCGAACACGCTTGGCTTCAGGAGCTTCAACAACAAGCCATTGCCGAAGGCATCTCCGCCGACATCGTCCACAATGCGCTCGACGATTTCGTCCCCAACCCGCGCGTCCTCGAACTCGATCAGCGCCAGCCCGAATCGACCGTTACCTTCGACACCTACCTCCGCAACACCGTCACCCAGACCCGCATCAGAAAAGGCGCGGAACTGATGGCGCTTTACGAACCCGAACTCAAAGCGGTCGAAG
>CAZLIG010000094.1:0-5617 GCA_964559415.1 uncultured Rhodospirillaceae bacterium | reverse complement strand
CGGCCAACTGCATCTTTGATCATGAAGTCGAGTTTTGGGCCATAGAAAGCAGCTACGGCATGAACACCGGCAACTTCGAGGTTATAAACTCGCTGGCCACCCTCGCCTACGAAGGCCGCCGCGCGACCTTCTTTCGCGCCGAGCTTCTCGCGGCCCTCCGCATCCTGGAGTCGGAAAGCATGGCCCCCGAAGGCCTCAAAGGCTCTTGGGCCGGAGCCATGGGCCAATGCCAGTTCATGCCAAGCGTCTTCCTCAAGCACGCGGTCGATCAAAACGGCGATGGCCGCCGCGATATCTGGAACTCCGACCTCGACGTCATGGCCTCAATCGCGAATTATCTCGCCTCCGAAGGTTGGCAACGCGACCTTACATGGGGCCAACGCGCAGACCGCGACTTGGTCGACCCGGAATCGCTCATCGCCCCCGATGGCGAAACAGGCCCGGCCTTTGAGGTCACCGACAACTTCCGCGCGCTGATGAAATGGAACCGCTCAAGATATTTTGCCTTGTCGGTTGGCCTTTTAGCGGATGGCATACGCTCGAATTAAAACCCGTTTTAGGGCGCATGGACTCTCGGAACCCATTTGTGTTACCGTCCGCCGCGTTATCAATAGTGCCAAACGATTCGGATGTCGCCGCGTACCTTATCTAAGTTAACCACGTCCCTAATGCTGTGCGCCCTGCTGGCGGCTTGCGGAACGAGCCGGTCCCCCGGCCCCCCTCCCGCGCGCGTAGGAACCGGCCATTACAAGGTCGGCCAGCCCTACCAGATCAATAACCAGTGGTATTACCCCAAAGAAGACTACAGCTACGACGAAACCGGCATCGCCTCATGGTACGGCGCCGACTTCCACGACCGCCTGACCGCGAATGGCGAAATTTATAACAAGGACGAACTGACCGCAGCCCACAAAACGCTCCCCCTCCCCTGTCTCGCTCGCGTGACCAACCTCGAAAACGGGAAGTCGATTGTGGTCCGCATCAACGACAGAGGCCCCTTCTCCGGCGCGCGCATCATCGACCTTTCCCAGCGCTCGGCGAGCCTCTTGGGCTACGAAAATGCGGGAACGGCCAAGGTGCGGGTCCAAGTCCTTGCCGACGAAAGCAAAGCCATCGCCGACGCCATGCGCCGTTACGGAACTCCGGCAGAGGAAGCGCCGCCTATTCAGCTTGCCTCCGCCGAAGCGGAACCGCAAACGCCTTCCCTCGTCTCGACTCCGGTCGAAACCCAAACCCTTTCTCCGGTCCGGTCCACCGAAGAAACGCGCCGCCAGATCATCGCAACCAAGCCGTTGCCCTATGCCGTTCAGCTCCCTGTCAGCGGCAAGAATCAGATATACGTTCAGGCAGGCGCATTCTCGGTGCCTGAAAATGCTCGGAGCCTTCAGCAAAAGCTGTCGCGCCTCGGCACCGCAAACATTTCGACGACCGTCGTCAACGGCACCAAATTTTACCGCGTACGGCTAGGCCCTATTGCCGATGTTCCGCAAGCCGATACGCTTCTTGCTAAAGTGAGATCGACAGGGATCACCGGCGCTCGGACAATCGTAGACTAAGAAAAACGACTTGAACGGAATGGTTCAAGTCCAAGGAGGGAAAAAGTGAAGCTTCGGCTTTTTACAGTTCTTGCGTTGTTTGCTCTTGGGATTCCTTCGGCGCGAGCGCAAAGCGCGCTCGAAGTAGCCGCCAAGCAGGCCATTTTGATCGACTCTTCGACAGGCGCAGTCCTGTACGAAAAAGACTCCGACGCCCAAATGCCGACCTCGTCCATGAGCAAGATCATGACGATGTACGTCGTCTTCGACGCGCTCAAGACCGGCAAGCTCAAGCTGGATGACACTTTGCCCGTCAGCGAAAAGGCATGGAAGCAGGAAGGCTCCCGGATGTTCGTGAACACGGGCGATCAGGTAAAGGTCGAAGACCTGATCCGCGGCGTCATCGTCCAATCCGGCAACGATGCCGCAGTTGTCTTGGCCGAAGGCCTTGGCTCCGGCTCCGAATCCGCCTTTGCCGAAACCATGAATGCCGAAGCAAAAAAACTCGGCATGACCAACAGCCATTTCATGAACGCCACGGGCCTTCCCGACCCGGAGCATTATTCAACGGCCCGCGATCTGGCGGTGCTCGCGATGGCGATCCAACGCGACTTCCCCGAGTTTTACCCCTACTTCTCCGAAACCACCTTTAAGTACAACGGCATCGAGCAAGGCAACCGCAACCCCCTGCTCTACCGCAATATGAACGTGGACGGCCTCAAAACGGGCCACACCGAAATCGGAGGCTTTGGCCTCACAGCCTCCTGCATTCGTGACGGTCGGCGCGTGATCCTCGTGCTCAACGGCATGAAGGACATGCAAGCCCGCGCCGACGAATCCGCAAAGGTCATCGACTACGGCTACCGCGAATACGGCCTCTACAACATCGTAAACCAAGGCGATGTCTTGGCAAACCCCGCCGTCTGGCTCGGCACGGCCCCAAGCGTCCAGATCGTGGCTGCCAAAAACGCACTGGTAACACTGCCGCGTAGTGCAAGAAGCGGGCTGAAAGCGATAGTCGCTTTCGACCAGCCCATCGCAGCCCCCGTGAAAAAAGGCGACGCCGTTGGGCAACTCGTGATCACCGCTCCCGGCATGGAAGCCCAGACGATTCCGCTGGTCGCCTCGACCGATGTCGAAGAGATCGGGCTTTTCTCGCGCATCTTCCAAAAGCTTAGCCTCATGATCACCGGAAAGGCATAACCTTAATGAGTCGCGGAAAGTTCATAACGCTCGAAGGCGGAGAAGGCGCAGGCAAATCGACGCAAGCGACTCTTCTGGCGAACGTCCTCCGCACCGAAGGCGTAGAAGTCGTCCAGACCCGCGAAGTCGGCGGCTCTCCGTCCGCCGAAAAAATCCGCGACCTGTGGCTTATGCAACAAGAGGGCTACTGGGACCCCATGACGGAGATATTTCTCATCATGGCGGCGCGGCGCGAGCACTTGGTCAAAACGATTTTTCCGGCGCTGGCGCGCGGCGCTTGGGTCGTCTGCGACCGCTTCATAGACAGCACCCGCGCCTACCAAGGCATCGGCTTGGGCTTGGGCATCGATAAGGTGGATAAAAGCTATGCCCTGATCGCCCCCGCTTTTGAACCCGACCTCACCCTCCTCCTCGACCTCCCGGTCGATATTGGCTTGGCGCGCATGGCAAGCCGAGGGGGCCAGGACGACCGCTATCAGCAAAAGAAGCTGGAGTTCCACCAAAAGCTCCGCGATGCCTACCTGTGGCTTGCAAAGAAGTACGACTCGCGCTTCCACATCGTCGACGCCTCAATGGGCCAAGGCGCGGTTGCGGCAGCCATCCAAAACGCCGTTCGCGAACGCTTCAAGCTATGACCGAAACGCCGATCCATTTCGTCGGCCACGCCAACGCCCTGCGCGAAATCCACGAAGCCTACGCCTCTGGCCGGATGCCTCACGCATGGCTCATCACCGGGATCGAGGGCATCGGCAAAGCCGCTCTTGCGAAGCACATCGCCGAATACGTCCTCTCGAATGGCGAGGGCGAACTCGGCAAGCCCAATCCCAACAGCCCAACCGCAAGGCTTGTCGAAGCCGACACCCACCCCGACCTTCTGATTATCCGCCGCGAACGCGACGAAAAAACAGGGGTTCTCGCCAACATCATCCCTGTCGAGGAAGTCTCGAAGGTAGCGCCGTTCTTCCACAAAACCGCAGCGCACTCCGGCTGGCGCGTCGTCATCATCGACGAAGCGCATACCCTCAACCGCTACGGCCAAAACGCGATCCTGAAAATCGTCGAAGAACCCCCGCGCAACGCGCTGATCCTCCTCACAGCCACAACCCCCGGCGTCCTTCTGCCCACGATTCGTTCCCGCACAAGGCTCCTCGAACTCGCGCCGCTAGGCATGGACGAAATGCGCATCCTCCTCCGCGCCACAGCCCCCAACGCCTCCCCCGAAGACGTGACCGCCGTCATCGATCTATCAGGCGGCAGCGTCGGCTTCGCGCTCAAAATCCTGCGCAGCGAAACCTTGCCCCTCTACCGCGAAATGCTCTCGATGCTCGAAGCCATGCCGCAACTCGACACCGCAAGCCTCCACAAGTTAGCCGATAAGATCGCGAAAAAAGCCGACTCCGAAGCCTTCGAAGCGCTAAGCGCCTTGCTGATCGAACGCCTCCGTTCAGCAGCGCACAACGAAGCAAACCGCCATCCGCAGGGCCGCGTCGACACCGCCCTAGCCATCTGGGACAAGACCCGCGCCACCTTCGCCGCCGCCGAAACCTCCGCCCTGGACCGCAAACTAGCCTTCATCGCCGCAATGACCGACATCCGCACCGCAATGCAAACCTGATTAGGCGAGAGGACTACTCCACTTCCCTATACTGCCCCACGTCAAACCGAGGCGCATTCGCAATAAAAAGCTCCATCTTCCCATCCCACGCATACTTCTCATTAACGCCAATAAAAACCACATCCCCCTTGGAAAGCCTCCGCACGCCCTCCTGAGAAATAATTTCCCCGTCCCCCGAAATGACAAACGCAAGCTGCTTCACAGCCGTGTTGACCACAAACCCCTTCGCCGGATACCGCCCCCTAATCTCCGCCACCGCCCCGCCGAGCCCCGCATCTTTTGTATCATACTCATAAACGGAAACCGTCTCTGTCCCGTGCTCCTGCCTCTCCCCCTCTTTCACCACAATCATCGAAGCCCCCACATTCGTTACATCGCCGACCATTCGTCACCCCGGCGAAAGCCGGGGTCCAGCGCCGCGCGTCTGCGCGGCAAGACTCTGCCGCACCTTCATAAATACCGGAAGCCAATTTTTAAGAAGGACCTACGCCCCAAACACGTGCTTCTTCGACGCAAAGAAGTTGAAAAACATCCCCGCCGCCGTCCCCGCAAGCAACCCGAGCACAGGGAAATCATGAACCAGCGGAACAAACGTCACAAGGGTGCTGTACGTTCCGCGATTAAACCCAAGCCCCACCGCGCACACAATCGCGAACTTCGTGAACTGCTCCGCGCACGACATCGGCTTGGCATCCTTGAAGGTATACACGCGGTTCCCAATCCAAGTTGCCGTCACCGCAAACGGAAATGAAAACAACCCGGCAGCGACAGGATCAAGCCCGATCAAATCCATCCCCACATGCAGCATCGCCCAGTCAACAATGAAGCCGACAAACCCGACAATGCCGAACCTGAAGAATTGCCAAAAGGTGTCGCGCCATTTCAGCCAGAGCTGATCGATGGTCTGCATCTTATTCCGCTTCGGCCTGAGGGGCGGGAATATTGAGATATCTCATGCGCTTCATCTCGCGCCTTCCGCGCGTCACGGTGTCAAGAATAAGCCCGCACGTAAGCGATAAAGCCGCCGTAATCATCAGCCCCATCGAGAAGACCGCCGTCGGCAATCGGGGCACCAACCCCGTATCCATGTATGTCACAAAGATCGGAACAATGACCACCGTCGCAATCGCGGCAAACAGAAGCGCAACCAGCGAGAAGAACTGCATCGGCCTCTCTTCCTTCACAAGCACAAGGATCGTCCAAAGAATGCGAAACCCGTCCTTGAAGGTGCTGAGCTTGCTGACCGACCCCACAGGCCGATCCT
>CAZLIG010000093.1:0-8743 GCA_964559415.1 uncultured Rhodospirillaceae bacterium | reverse complement strand
GCTGCCGTAGCTCAGGGGTAGAGCACGTCCTTGGTAAGGACGGGGTCGTAGGTTCGATTCCTATCGGCAGCACCAGTTTTTGTTTTATGTTTCAAAGAGTTCCCCCTCTTGAGGGGTAGAGCACGTTCGTAACATGTGAGCGCAGTATGAGAGCAAAACGGCTTTTTTGATCCATTTGGGATTGGCGTTGTTTGCTCAACAAAACCAGAACATGGCAAGATCCGCGCACGAAGTGCCGCCAAGGCGGGTGGCTGACCCGCAGCAACACTAGCGACGTGGAATACCTTAATTGCGAATTCACGGTTCTCGAAGGCTCGTTCGCCAAACGCAAGTTCTGGCAAAACATGACCGTTTCCGGCGGCAAGGTCGACGAGCGCGGTCAATCCAAGGCATGGGGCATCACGAAAGCGGCTCTGCGCGCCATGTTGGACAGCGCCTTTGGCCTCGATCCCGACGACGACAGTCCTGCCTCGAAGCAGAAGCGTATCACACAAGATTGGGGCGCGTTCAACGGTCTGCAGTTCGTCGCCAAGATTGGCGTCGAGAAAGGCAAAGACGGCTACTCCGATAAAAACCGCCTGCAGTACGTTCTGACGCGCAAGAATCCCGAATATGCTGGCGTCATGTTCGGCGCGCAGGCGGGTTACGCGTCGCAGCCTTCGCAAACGCCGCAGCAAATGCCCACGCAGCCGCAGCATCAGCAACAGCCCCCGCAACAACAAGGAACGCCAAATAGCAACGTCCCGACCTGGGCGCGCTGATCTCCGTTTTCTTTTTTGTTCGTTTGAGGGTGTCCGATGCTGCTCCGGCCACGACAGAAGATTTTTGTCGAAAATTGCGTTGCTGCGCTGAAACAGCGACGCAATACGCTCGGCGTTGCCCCGACAGGTGCTGGAAAAACCATCATGCTGTCGGCGGCGACGGGCGACATCCTGCGCGAAACGGGCGGCAAGGCCGCGATCCTTGCCCACCGTGACGAGCTGACGGCGCAAAACGTCACGAAGTTCGCGCGGGTCAATCCCGGACTAACCACATCCATTTACGATGCCAACAGCAAGTCATGGCACGGGCGCGCCACGTTTGCGATGGTTCCGACCTTGGCGCGTCCGGACAATTTGTCACGGATGCCATTTCTTGATCTGCTCGTCATCGACGAAGCTCATCACGCAGCGCGTTTGTTCAAGCGGCGTATGCTGGACGGGATGGAAGCACGCGCGCAACACAAGCCCTGAAGCGCTGTTTGGCGAAATGCTGATCCGCTACGGCTTCACGACAATGGAAGAGACGCGCATCGCGCTGCTGCAGTTCGCCAAGATCGACAACTGCCAATGGGCGCGGAACATGCTTGATGCAAAAATGTACGGGAGGGCCGCGTGATGTCCTGCAAACAAATGAGCATGACAGATGTTGCGGACAGGCTGGAACAAGCCGCGCAAACCCTGAGACGACTGCCGCCTGTGCGCGTGCGCGGTTTCTTCGGGACATGGCCACCGATCATGCAGGAAGCGATCTACGCTTACGGCTGGGAAGAAGCGCGAATAAAGCTCGGCCCGCCTTCAGCGCGCCATATTAGCGAAATGGACGAAACCTTGCGTTGGCTCATGTGGCTTGAGCGCGAGGAAGTCATGCTCGTTTGGCTCCGCGCCTGCGACGTCAAATGGAAAAAGATTGGAAGGCTTCTCGGCTGGTCAGTACGCAAGCTTCAGTACGATTGGCGAATCGCTCTCGCCAAAATCGAGTATCGGCTGGCCAATCCGGACATGAAATTTGATCTTCCTTGTATCAAGAGAATCCAAAATGGATAGGCAGAAATGCGCAAAACCATCGCCAATTGTTTCAAATGCATGAAAAATATCGTGCGCATAATAGTTGTGCGCGTTTTGCGCTGTTTTAGGCATAATCCTGATTATGATTTAGGAAAGGCGCGACCACCGCCGAACGGATCGGTTCCCATGCTTCCGAACAACGACGCAACATGGCTCGTGTAATCCGAGAGAATAATATCGACTAGTCTCTGATCTCCATTATAAGGCATGCAAAATCGAGTCACGTTAAGATACTCCTTTTGTTTCAACGATTTTTCAACAGGGCCGCCAGTTATTTGGCATTCAGTCCTGATGTTCCTTTTCTTCAGAGCTTTTTCTGAAATGGGCGATGAGGAAGCTGCGTTGGACTAACGACAGCTTGTGTTCTGGATAATCCAAAAAGAGTGGGCAGCGGTATTACCCGTTCGGGTGAAGGGCCGAACGGCAAAATTCCGTGAACTAACGCGACTGCAGTTGCGTGAGCCTTATTGTTGGCATTGAGTTTTTTGCACGCACTCTTAATCTGCGCGCGCACAGTCTCTTTGGATAAAAACAAAATTGCAGAAATATCCTCACAAGTTTTCCCGCACGCCGTCCACATCAACACTTCTGTCTCGCGGACAGATAGCCGTACGGTGGACGTCACATTGCTTCCGGAATTGGATTTCATTTTAGTACCTTCCGGATGTCCTTGATGGCTTGTTCTCCTTCGATTTCTGAGGAAAAGGTAAGCCCCTCGGAAAGAAGAAGTTCCAAAGCGCCGATGGCGCTGCTTAAAACGGTTTGCCTTTTTTGGTAATCGTTGATCACGAAACAGATGAAGTTTGCCAAAGTCGCCGCGCTGACCGCATCGCCCCCTGGAACAACGGCAACGATCTTTTTCTCTTCGCCAGCCTCTATGCGAGCGATAAGCTCTGAATAATCCGCGTGATGCCGACACTCCCACGGTTCGGCGTTAAACACCGGTTTCTGGATCTCGCGTTTTGGCTTCTTTGGCTCATCCGTCATGATCTTGTCCCGTATAAAGGTTCCACATTTTCCTGATGAGCTTTCATGAGCCTCAGTTCGATTGCTGCCATCGCATGAGCCATATGCCATCTGTCCCTTGTTTCTTCCTTTGAGAAACCAAGAGGCAACAAATCATCTGGCAAACATTCTCCGTGCTTGCGGGTTAGATGAATAATGATGTTGGCCATGCGTTGATACGGCGCGAATTTTGTGTCGAGTTCCGAGCCGACAAAATTGATCACTTGGGGAACAAGATTGGTTTGGGCAGCGCGGGTCATTGCCTTACCTCCGCGTCCTTATCTTCAATCTCTTCGTCAAGAAGTCTCAGCACCAGATCGGCGACTTTTTCCTCTTTTGCGGAGGCGTAAAACTGCCATTGCATGCGACGCGCCTTGCGTGTCTGGAGCCTGTCGTAAAGCTGAATAAGGGTTTCCTTGTCTTCCGGAAGAACTGTCGATCCTTTTGTTCTAAGTTCTTCGATATAGATGGCTATAGTGCCATCGACCTTTGCGGCTCCTTTGTCATCGACCAGTTTGATCGTCTCTTCCGGGAAAGCTTGTTTAAGGTGCAAATCGCAGAATTCATTCATGCGTTGCGCAAACTCAAGGATGCGTTTTTCGGCGTCATTTGAAATTTTTCCGCCATGCGTAATCACTGTTTGAAAGGCCAACAGCAAGGAAAGGCGCAATTGTTCTTCGTTAGTCATTTTCACCTCCTGCAAGGGAAGATCGAGGCCACAGGCGCGATACGGCGCGAGCAAGCTTTTCGATAGTGGTTAGTTCCTTGGTTGAAGGCCGGGACAGCGGAGCGTCAGCACACCGTAAAAAGGTGACGCCGTGCATGGTGACTGCCTGCAAAAAAGCATCACGGTCGGCCTCTGAGGCAAACACGCCTTGGAGGATTTCTGCCGTGAAAGGTTCTGGAGCGGTAGAATTTTTCGCTTCTGATGCTTTTGCGCTAAACGGCCTTACGACCGCAGTATTCTCGCCCTTCATAAATGCCTCATAGATATGAGATCAATCAATAAGGGCATTGTCCATGTTTAAGGTCGCACTATCCACACCATCATTTGTGAATATTTTGCAAGGGACAGCGAATTTATTTGCAAGTTAGGCCGCATATGCAAATTTTTTCCAATCCGTTGGAACTTTTTCACAACCAGAAATGCCGCCAACGTCTCCGAAGAAAACACGGCGCGATGATCGTTATTGTTGGGGGGTGGGCGATAAAGAAAGGCGCTTGCCCGGAAGACAAGCGCTATCAAGTCTACTTATGGTTCACAGGGAGATCGATCAGATAGCGAACAACGGCGTCATATTGATTTTGCGGAAGCTCTTCGATCCCGCTGACCTTGAAATTATCAACGAGCATTTTTCTCACGAAAAGCTCGTTCACATTTCTGTTGCGCGCAACATATCCGATCAAAGCTCTGACGGAAACAAGCTCCAGCTGCGTGAATGCATCGGAAGACCGGTTTGTATTTGCAAGGATGTTCTGCAAGGAAGACATGTTGTTACCCCCTTGCCCGCTTAAGCTTGATCTCGCCAGCATCCAAAGCAATCGCGGCGTTCCAGCTTGAAGAAATGTCCAATACAGCTTCCATCGCTATTTCTTTTCTTTCCGATAAGTAATACGCAAACTCGCCTTTGCTGCTCTCTTTGCGAAGCTGTGCATGCAGATCTCCGCAGACTGCTCTGAACTCAAAGCCAAACACCATCTTCGGAATGGAACGGAAGCGGCACATCGGAAGTTCGATTGATGAATTCCGGGAATCTGTCAGCAAACACTTAATCGTCACAAACCGGCTCAGTTCTTCGAGGCGTTCGAGATGGTTGCCATCAACGACGCCGAGCGATCTGGCGAAGGTTTCCGCCGTATCGTAGACGGCCCAAAGATTCCCGCCGCACGCTTTGGCCATTGCCAATATCTCTTGATAGAATATATCAGGTCCATCGGGGCCATCGAAAGCCTTAGCTTTACTTTCAGCGCGGAGAATGATGCCTCCATCAACAAATTCGATCCGCGCATTTTCGAGAGCCTTGCGAATTTTTTCGCGGCTTTCGTTTGAGATTTTCTCGTTCTGCTCACACTTGTTGACCGTACCGAGAGACGTGCCGGAAGCCTCGGCAAGCCGCTCCTGCTTCCAATTAAGAAGGCCGCGCGCACCGCGAATTTGTTGTGGGGTTATTTCCATGTATTTGCGCCTCGCGGCTCCCGGTCAGTTCACAACGTTGTCCAGCTTCAAATCGACAAGGTACTCAATAGCGTTCTGATAAAGGCGCGAGGGCAGCACCGCCACAGCGTCAATTCCAAAATGGGAGGTCATGACTTCGCCGACAAAGCTCTCTCCAACTTTTTGCGTGTGAGCGACATAGGAGATCAGCCCAAAAACGGCGTTCCGCTCAATTTCATTCAGAGGTTTTTCGCTTGCCTCACAGAGGGCCGAAAGCCTAGCGGTTAGAAGACAAAAGTCAGCTTTCTCCGCTTCGTTGAATTTCGTTTCGGTAGATATCAGGGCTTGATGTTTTGGTTTTTTCATGGCGTGATTTCCTACATCATGCTCTGCATTGTTGAAGAAACGTCGGAGGCCAGTTCCATGGCAACGAGGTAGTTGACAGCGCGAACGAAGTCGCAGCGGCGCAAGTCACCAAGCTCTTCAACGCCCATTGTCACCAAGAAGGTCCCCATTGTAATCCAGAGCTGCTGCCCCAGACTTTTGGCGCGCTGTTTGACCATTCCCACCAAAGCAACCATTTCTTCGGAGTTTAAGGGGGCCTTCATGCGATAATTGATGATCTCGGTTTCAGCCGTCATCGGGGCAAAATCAATGGTCGATTTGGGCAGCTGGTACGGAAAGGACAAAACAACAGCGTCCTGTTTACAGCGGCTACTGCCACAGATTGTTTGTTCGTCGTGATTATAGGCTGTGGCAAAATCAAACATGCTCTCCTCCAAATAATCTTCAAAAAATACGGCAAATCCTAAAAGCGTTCTGTGTGAGTGACTATAACCGGAAAACGATGCAAGTAAAAACGAAAAGTAGCCATGCAGCCGTCTTTTTGTTCAAATGGCCGTCTATTTTGTGTATTTACTTACCCATAATCGGTAGTTTAATGAAAAAAGCAATATTATTACGAAAACAAAAAGTCGCTTTTAATCAGCCCTAAAGTTTTGTATGATCATATTAGGATGGTTTTCCGAGGACGAAATTAACCATGAAATTGACCGGCCCACAGATCGCTGCCGCTGTTTCTTTAGCGGGCATGACACGTGAGGCGCTTTGCAAAGAAGCGGCTATCGCCAAATCGACGTTGATCGATATTGTCGCCAATAGAGGCGCTATTCGTGAAGCCACGTTGGAAAAAATCCGTAATGTGCTTGAAATGCACGGTATTGAATTTTTGCCCAGCGAAGGTGTGAGAAAGAAGGATCGCCTTGTGGAAACTTATGAAGGCGAAGATGCGAATAAAAAATTGTTGGACGATGTTTATAAAACGCTTCGTGACGTAACCAATGCCGAAGTGCTGATTTCTGGCGTCGATGAAAGCAGAGCGATTGGGGACGTTGATGAAGCATTCCTAACCGCTCATATCGAGCGATTGAACAAAGCTAACATCAAAGAGAGGATGCTTATTCGTAAGGGAGACACTCACCTTACGGTTCCTGAAGAATATTATCGCTGGATAGACCCTCAATTTCATAACCCATATCCCTTATACATATATGGGCCAAAATTGGCGCTGGTAGCATGGGCACCGGCTAGACGCTGTACGATCATCCACGATGAAGCATTTGCTGAGAGCGCGAGACGCCTTTTCAATTTTGTTTGGCAGCATGGCGAAAAGCTTAATATTTCTGCCGATAAGAAGGGGAACAAATGACCCCAAAATACAAAGACGTCACGCATATGGATCAGCGATCCCAAGCATTCACGTTTCCTGTCACGCCCAGTCAAAGAATGTGGGAAGGCGAATTTGAAGCGATTGCTGGTGTATCCCGCATTTCAGAAAACGACTTTGTTCGTTTAAGGAAATTGCTCGCCTCATCCGAGGACATGGATTCTTATCTAACGTCGCCAACCTATTATTCTTTCACTGGACGGCATGGATTGTGGGCTTATGAAAAAAATAATGCCTTCGTTCTGGTCTGCTGGCACCCCAACATTCCCGGTCAGATATTGATTTTCCCCCAACTTATTAAATCGGGCATAGATTTAGTCGCTGATCTCTTAACCGTTATTCCCGAACCAACTGACGGTATCCGCTTGGCGCGAGTGAAAGCGTCTACTGCAGATGAACTCAAGGATTTCCATTCAGGGCTTCGTTATGTCTCTTTGGAAAGACAAGCCGAAGATGTACTCGACTGGAAATTCCCAATTCGCATTCTGTCTACTGCGCGCGTGGCATCTCTGTCTGGTCACGGATTTATGAAGACCAGAAATCATATTCGCCAGTTGAAAAAGTGCTCAGTAGAAACAATTCCTTTTGATGCCATTAATTACAGCCGCGCCTTGGAAAACCTTCTTCATCGCTGGGCCACCTACAATGCAACGAGCCGTCTTGAGTACGACTTTCTATACGCCCCTTATGAGACGCTGTTCTCTCATAGCCTTGATAAAGCCCTGAGTTTGTCAGGGCAGATGATATTTGTAGACGGCCAACTGCAGGCTGCAGGCTTATGGGATGTCTCAAATAATCACCAGAAAACAGCAAACGTTTTTGTTAATTTCTGCAATACAGAAATCTCGGGGCTTTCTGAATTTTCGGTGGTTAAGTGTTGCGAAACCTTACATGGTCAAGGCATCGATTATGTTAATCTCGGCGGGTCCGAGACTGAGCAGCTAGATGCCTATAAAAGAAAATTCGCCCCCGCCATAAGCATCGACTTATGCTCAATAGACGTTATGCCCATCCGAATGCTTGCCAGCTCGCTGCCTCCACGGGAAACTCTGGCTCCACAAATACTTGCAAGGAAAACTCTGCCTTGTTTTTTGAATAACGCGGCAAGCCAGATTTTCAGTGAGGCATCCGATGTCAAACGCACAGGATTATAAACTTGATGACCTAATTTCCGTAACCTTTGGCGGAAAAAAGATCACAGGCAAACTTGTCGGCATTGACACATATTCTCTCGAAGGTTTTGACGGCAAGAAGTTCGGCTGGCCAAGCTACACGCTTATTTCAGAGAGAAAAGATGTCTTTAAGCGATACTGGTTTGTGCGGTGGGGCAAGGCACAATGGATACTCTGGCTCAAAAGCAACCGCACGGCCATTCCTTCATGCGCTGAACTAATTGTATCAAAGAGCGGCATTGCAAAAATAGAGTTTGAAGGAGATGCCGGTGTTTCGACGCCATTTGCTGCGCTAGTTCAGTATAAGGTTGGCGATGGGTATTTCTCGGCAGAAAGATTTGCCGGTTCCGATGTTATGTTCTTTTCGGGTTATAAGATCGGTAAGCCCAAAATTGAACTTGGCCGCTGAATATTAGGGTCTCCCCGCATGCGGTTTGAGTCACGCCGCTTCTTCGAATAGGAAGTCGAAGTTTTCGAGATCAGCGACGTCGAGCGCATTCTTGAGCTGAAAGGAGCCAAAGCCATAACGCACCGGCAGAATGCCTGAAGCCATATCCTGCCAGTGCGTTTGTGTTTTTCCAACCACGTTCCCATAAACGTGATCAGACAACCGACACTATGGTTGTCGGCCTAATGGGCTCCGGACGGGGCCGCCGCCATTCCCATCACTACGCTTGATCCGCCCCTCGTGCGGCTTCTCCCGTAGTCCCGGCGCTTACGGATCCCGGTCTCCAACTGTGGCGCTCAAAGCCGAAGCCGAGCTGCCTGCTTCAGAACTACATGCCGATCAGGCCATTTCCCGACTGACCTTCCCCCCATTTATAGACCGGTCATGGGTAGAGCCCTTGGTTAAATAACG
>CAZLIG010000092.1:0-8783 GCA_964559415.1 uncultured Rhodospirillaceae bacterium | reverse complement strand
CACCTTTATCAAGAATGGCCGCTAGGGTGGATGTTAAGGACCATTTAGCGCCGCAGCCCGTTATGACGTTGGCAGTGGAGTAATCCAAACCTGTTTCTTTTTTTTCTAAATCGACAATAGCTTGCAAGAGCGCCTGTTGACCGGCAACTGCTGTGTAAGCTCCTGTTCCTTCACGGGCCTCTTTCTCGGCAGCCGCGCGCACGTGCGCTGGAGGTCCATATGGAAGTTCACCCATCGTCAGTTTGATAGCTCCCAGTCTTTCGGCCTCCGCTGAAGCCGCAACCGTTGCCGATGGCGGGACATTAAGAGCCTTTTGAGAAAGGCGGGGGCGCTGGTAAATCATCAGGAACTCCAAAAAAACAATGTGGGCTTATATTGGGTTCATAATCCTCAAACTCCTGAAAGAAAAGAAAAGCCAAGTGATTCCGTAGGAATTCCACGAAAAAACCTCAATTTTATTTGCTTTCAAAAACACGGCCTGTTATTTTGAAAATATGCAAACCGAGCATATCCATAAAGATCTGCTTGCCGCCGAATTTCCCTGCGGCGCATATTCCTATGGGTTCTTTTATTGGTTCCGGTAACCCCGGAAACACGCACTCGAGTCTCACCCCACATCGTTAATAAGATCATCACAATCCCCCGGTAGAAACGGGCGACAAACTATTAAGGCAACCATCATGACGAACATGAACTCTTGGACCCCCGGCAGCTGGCGCACAAAACCCGTAAAGCAGATGCCGACTTATGCAGACATGAAAGAGCTTGCCGAAGCTGAAGCGCGTCTTGCGAAAATGCCGCCGCTTGTTTTTGCAGGAGAGGCGCGCAATCTGAAAAAACGGTTGGCCCAAGTGGCAAAGGGTGAAGCGTTTCTGCTTCAGGGAGGCGATTGCGCAGAAAGTTTTGCAGAATTCTCGGCGAACAACATCCGCGATACATTCCGTATCATCCTTCAGATGGCGATCGTGCTGATCCAGGGTGGAGGCATCCCGGTAATAAAAGTCGGCCGCATGGCGGGGCAGTTCGCAAAGCCCCGCTCATCCGACAGTGAGACGCGTGACAGCAAAACGCTGCCAAGCTATCGCGGTGATATTGTGAACAGCCTCGACTTCAACGAAGACGACCGCGAACCCGACCCCGAACGAATGATCATGGTTTACAACCAGTCAGCGGCGACGTTGAACCTGCTGCGTGCCTTTGTTCAAGGCGGATATGCCGACCTTCACCGCGTCCATCAGTGGAACTTGGATTTTGTCGAACAAAGCTTGCAGGGGAGTCGATACCGTGACTTGGCCAACCGCATAGCTGAAACGCTGGACTTCATGGCAGCCTGTAACATCACCTCGGAAACCACGCCTCAATTGCGCGAAACCGAGTTTTGGACATCGCATGAGGCTTTGCTGTTGCCCTACGAGCAGGCTTTGACGCGCATCGACAGTACGACGAACGATTGGTACGACGTCTCCGCCCATATGCTGTGGATCGGCGAGCGCACACGCCAGCCCGATAACGCGCACGTCGAGTTCCTTCGGGGGGTCAAGAACCCCATCGGCCTGAAGTGCGGCCCGAAAATGACCCCCGATGACTTAATGCGTCTCGTCGAAATCCTAAACCCCAATAATGAGCCGGGACGCCTCACGGTGATCTCGCGCATGGGCCATGACAATATTGGCAAGGCCCTTTCGCCGCTTCTGCGTACGCTTAAGCAGGAAGGCCGTATGGAAGCATGGATTTGCGACCCGATGCACGGCAATACCCATGCATCTGAAAGCGGCTACAAGACCCGCACCTTTAGCGACATCCTCGCCGAAGTCCGGGGATTTTTCGACGTTTGCCGGGCAGAGGGAGTCCATCCCGGCGGCGTTCATCTAGAAATGACGGGTAAGGAAGTGACCGAATGCATCGGCGGCGTATCTGCGGTGACCGACGCCGATCTAGGCGACCGCTACGAAACCCACTGCGACCCGCGCCTCAACGCAACGCAGGCGCTCGAACTTGCTTTCCTGATCGCCGATTACGTCAAACAGGGCCGTCGACCCAAAGCCTGAAACCATCTAGCGCCTGTGCGACATTTTTGAAGAGGCAGGGGCGCTAGACGTTTCTTTTCGCCTTCTAAGAGGCAGGGGCGCTAGACGTTTCTTTTCGCCTTCTAAAAAGCAAGCAAATTCCTCCTGCGTTTAATCTGTTCTTAACCACCAAAGGCCAGATTTATCAAAGTCTAACGCTATCTTGGGGTGTCGGGCACAGATGGGCCTGCGCGTAACGCAAAAGAGACTTATCGGCGCACTCATGCTGTGCGGAGCCCTTCTCGGATGTATCCGCGAGGATGCGCTTTATCCTGTCTTGAATTCGCTTCCGATGGCCCCGCAGACTGTGACGCCGGTTATCAGAGTCAATCAGAAACCACTTGAAATTCCTCCCCCCAAGGAACCGGAAAACGAAGTGGCAGAAGAGACGTCGCCTCCTCCCGCTAGCGCAACGTCCGAAGACCCGCCCCAGACCCTGCCAGCTCAGCAAACGATTGAAACTCAGCAAATGCCTGCTGAATCTGAGCCTAAACCAGAAGAACCCAAAATAGCCGAAAAACCCGCCAAAAAGATACCCGGCGTCCACACCTACTTCGTCAACCGAGAGGTCCGTTCGGCCAACATAAAAATGTTTCCGCGCTGGACGGGAATGCTGACGCGCTACAACACGGAGAACCACTCGCTTGACGGAGTGTGCGGCTCCGAGCGCGACCAGCCCTGCAAGCTGAAGGGCTGGAAAGACTTCCTTGAGGGGCTTAAGGATGCGCCGCTGTTAGAGCAGATCACAGAGGTTAATCGTTACCTGAACAAATATCCCTATATCGACGACATTCTGAACTACTGGGAGACTCCCTACGAATTTCAACGCAAAAGCGGCAATTGCAAAGACTACGCCATAGCCAAATTCCTATCGCTCCGGGCGCTAGGCGTGCCCAACGATGTCATGCGTATCACCGTATTGCGCGACCTAAACCTTGGAGGAGTGATCCACGCCGTGCTGGTTGTCACTGTGGACGAAAAGAACTATATATTGGACAACCAAATCAAGCAGGTCATTTCCACCGATAAGGTCTATCACTACGTGCCGATATACTCCATCAATGAAGACCATTGGTGGCAGCACTTCATGCTGGAGTAGAACTTGAAAGGGTACCAAATGACGAGTACGCACAGCACACTGGCAAGCGACATGATGCCGAAGCTTAAAAGCCCATCGATCAATCCCAAGGTGCTTGTCACGCTTGTGGCCGCCATTGCCATTGTTGGCAGTATGTTGGTTCTGCGGTTTGTAGAGACAGAGAAAAACCGCGAACTTCTAGCGTGGCAAAACCGTCTCGCCCTCATCGCGGACAGCCGTGCCGCCGATATCGAAAACTGGCTCGATCGTCATTATAAGGAACTTGGGGGTGTGGCCGAGAATCCATCCCTTCAGCTTTACCTTACCGAACTTCTCAGCGAACCCGACGCTAAAACGGCTGAAGATCCCGCCCAAGCGGTCTTCCTGCGTAACCTGCTTTCGATGACAGCAGACCGCCTCGGATTCGTGGAGCTACCGTCGAAGGAAATCAAATCCGTTAACGCGAATGTTCATCCTGCATCTGGCGTTGGGATCGCTATTCTTGACAAGGAGAACAGGATTATTGTCTCCACCTCGGGCATGGCTTCCCTCACTCAAGACCTTTCCTCGAAGATTGAAGCGGCGCCAAAAGACAAAGCCTCTCTCATCGACATTTTTGTGACTGGCGAGGGCAAGAAGCGGATCGGCTGGGTTGAACCGATATTCGCTATCCAAGCCGAAGATTCGGCACCCATCGGTCGCCTGGTGGCCATCAAGAATGTGGACACCGACCTTTTCAAGCTTCTCCATCATCCCGGCGCGACAGACAAAACCCTCGAAGCTGTCTTGGTGCGGAAGGAAGCGGATAATGTTGTTTATCTCTCTCCGCAGGACTCAAAAGACGCCGCAACTCAGCTTGCGCTGACGACGCCTGATCTGGATGCCGCCTTCGCTCTTAATGCCCCCGGCGCCTTCGGAGAAAAGAAAGACGCCTTTTCACAACGCACTCTTATGACGAGTCGGTCGATCAATAAGTCGCCATGGGTCATGATGCTTCACGTTAATCGTAATCAGGCGCTGGCATCAAGCGAGCTGCATCTGCGCCAGATACAGTTCAGCTTGTTCTTCGCATTGCTTGCCATGATCGGAGGCATTGTCGCTGTCTGGTACTACGGAACATCCAAACGCACGATGCTCCTGTCCGCTCAGACGAAGCGCATGGCTCAGCACGCAGCCGCGCAGGAAAAGCTTCTCCGTGTCGTGGCTGACAACCAGCTTGAGCCGATCATCATTGCCGATGAAAACAACATAGCCCATTTTGCCAATGCAAAAGCGGCATCAGCTTTCCATCTTGGATTTGCCTCGGATGTCGTTGGCAAGACGCTCGACGCTCTTATGGGGGCGTCCTATGCCAAGGGATACGAAGGCGCTAACAAAGCCGCATTATCATCCAACAGGCCGTTCGTTCGTACATGGACGATCGACGATGAAACAGGTACGCGGACGATCATGTCGGAACACATTCCTCTCGTCCACGTCCCGGTCGATGGGCTTACAATCCCGACGCCCGGCGTCTTGATGATCGACCAAGATATCACCGAAATCGTAAAGGAGCGCGAACACCGCGAGCGCATTCTGCGCCAGATGGTCGATATGCTGGTCACGATAGTCGACCGCCGGGACCCCTATGCAGCAAGTCACTCGGCCTGCGTCGCCCTCGTCGCTAAGGCGGTTGCAACGAACCTCGGCCTCGAACGCATCCTCATCGAAACTGCTGAAACAGCCGGCAACTTGATGAACATCGGCAAGATTCTTGTGCCAAGTGAAGTTCTGACCAAGCGAACGGCGTTGACCGAAGACGAGATGAAGTGGATTCATCAGTCTCTTAAGAGCAGTATCCGTCTCTTGGAGAAGATCGAATTCGATGGTCCGGTTGTCGATACGCTCCGTCAGGCGCGCGAACGTTGGGATGGCACAGGTCCGCTGGGTATCAAGGGTGAGAAAATCCTTGTTACCGCGCGTATTATCGGCGTCGCGAATGCATTCGTCGGCATGATAAGCCTCCGCGCATGGCGCGAAGCGCTCAGCATAGACGAAGCAATAAAGAACCTGCTAGCCCAGATCGAAACGCAGTACGACCGCCGTGTTGTCGTAGCGCTTGCCGACTACGTTGAAAACAAACAGGGCAGGGAAGCTGTCTCGGTTCTTATTCCGGCCGAGCCTGCCTCTGTCGAGCCCCCTGAAGCTTGATCTTGCTTTTGCTCTAAGCTCCGAAAAGCGACACAAAAAAAGCCCTTCTCCTGATTAGGAGAAGGGCGATTTTTTTATTGAATTGCGATTAGTACCGAGCGGTAATCGAGAAGTAAATTCTCGGGCTGTCGCGATAAGAGGTCTGATCGGTGGCAGGCCCCATCAGCGGCACATCGAGTTCGACCGATCCCGAAAGGAACTCGGTGAACTTGAAGCGCGAGCCCACGGACCATGATGCAAGGCTCGTGCTCGCCGTGCGGGATGATCCTGTGCCCCTAGCCCACGCCTCTTCGATGTCGAACGATGTATAGAGCTGGTAGGAGTCAAAGTAAGGCTGCTCGACGAGACCGTCATAACGGAACTCAACCTTTCCGCCCAAGCCGCTGTCGCCCAAAGCTTCAGATGGGTCAAAAGCGCGGCCAAAGTCAGCCCCGCCAAACGAGAACTGCTCATCGCTCAGCAAAGCTTGAAACGAATACTGACCCGTGGCGGACGTCAGAATTGAGAAACCGTCTTGCAGAGGCTGCAAACGCGAAGCGTCGAAGTTGACCTTCGTGAAGGCGGCATCGGCGGCGGGGTTGGACCGGTTCAAACCTCTATCCGTCGCGTCGAAAATGTTCAGCCCTTGGCTGATCTGAACGTCAACGGAGTCGCTTCCCTGCAGAGTATCAAGGAAGTTATAGGTCGTACCGGCGCGCAACACGCGCAAACGGTCGCGGGTCAAAGTCGTGCCTTGGTATACGTCAATACCTGTGTTGCGAACATCCAGTAGAGCGCGGGCGACAAGAGACTGTTGCCGCAGGCGCAGGAACGGATGGCTGATCTTGACTTCGACGAGATCGGAGTCCCCCTTAAGATATAAGGGCTTCAGATAATCGCCCGGCTGCGTATGCGTATGCGAACCGAGCAAGGTCAACTTGGTGCCTTCGGCATTCAAAATTTCGTCATGTTGCAACTCGGCAAGGAAAAGTTCCTTCCACGGGTTGGTGGTCATAAAGCGGACCTGCGTATGATCATACGAATTGAGGATTGAATTCGCGCCGAGGATGAGCGTGTGCTGCCAAGGCCCGATAAACTTGCTGCCGCGATTGTCGAACGTATAGGCAGCTTCAAACTGCTTGCGACGAACAGCCAAAACCAAGTCGGCCGCGCCGAAGTTTGTTGTCGACGGACGAATAAGCCCGGTAATGGTCGTGCCCGGAAGATCGTTCATCAAAAGCATATACCGCTCTAAAGCGGCCATGCGGATAGGGCGCAGATTTTTGATGTTGGTAGCATAGCCATCCAAACGGGCGCGCTCCTTATCATTACCGATATCGCCTTCATAAGAGACGTTGCTGATGTAACCTTCAACGATGCGAACCGTCAGCGTGCCGTCGGTAACCTCTTGGGTCGGGATAACGGCCTGAGACAGGATATACCCGTTATTGCGATAGAAACTTGTAATACGGCTGGCGATGGCTCTGGCATCGAGAAGGGAAATGGTTTGGCCCAGCAATTCCTCATAGGCGAATTCAAGCTCTTTAGCGCTGTAAACGCTCGCACCCTCGACGACAACGCTCTTAAGGGCGAACTTATTGGCCTCAAGCTTTTCGCGCAGAGCCTGCGGTATCTTCTGCCCTTCGACGGGAGGAGGAACTTCGAGACGCAAGCTTTTTTGCGGCTCGGGAGGCGGCGGAAGGCGCTTTTCGATCTGGCCAGGGCGGGCGGAGGGAGGAACCGTCACTTGTGCCTGAGCGGCTGTTGCGATTACCAAAACCCCCATCAGAGGAAGGGCGGCCAATGAACGAATACGGTTTAAGCCACTGCGGCTACGAAAGGTGCTGAGCATCGGTTGTTCCTTTACCTATAGGTATAAAAAATGCGTAAATACGTACAAAACGTAGCTCCGGGATTTTATGCAATTATAAAGAAACTGTAAACAAATGTTTTGTTCAAAAATAACCCGTTACGGGGTTGTACGTTATTGTTACTGAAAGTAATACATAAAAAGGTGACGAAAGTAAATTTTTGTGTTGATAATAATACATTAAGACTTCATATTCCCTTAACGATCTGTTAAACTTTAAACGATCTGCAAAAGCATTTTTAGGAGCCATAGGCCATGACTAAATACAACTCGAGTTTTGTAAATGGCATCGCTAGTCTGTTGACTGTCGCATGTCTGGCCGGTCCGGCCTTGGCGATGAGTGCCAATACGCTCCCGAGCGGGGGAACAGTGGTTGCCGGTACAGGAACCATTGCGAACGACGCAGTGACGCACACGCAGACGGTTACGCTGACCTCCAAAAACCTTGTCGCAAACTATTCCGATTTTAGCTTGGGCTCGAATGCGAAGGTTAAGGTTATCGACGCAGCTGACTCGAATTTTTTGGCACGCGTAGTCGGGGCAGAAGCGTCGCAGATCGACGGAAGCATCACGGCTAATGGCCGCGTCTGGATTCTCAACAATAACGGCATTTATTTCGGCCCGACCTCCAAAGTAAGCGTTGGCGGTTTGGTGGCCACCACAATCCCCCTTAGCGACAGCGACGAAGATTTCGTCAACAACACGACCGGGAAGTACAGCTTCAAGCGCACGTCGAGCAATAGGCCCGGCGACATCTATATCGGCGACGGCGCACAGATCGATATCAAGAACAACGGTCTGGCCGCTTTCGTCGCGCCGAGCGTTACAAACGATGGCACGATCACGGCGAACATGGGCCGCGTCGAGATGGCTTCCGGTGACAGCTTTGCCATCGACCTCTATGGCGACGGGTTGATCAACCTCGCCGCAAGCGAAGATCTCACCCAGCGTGCGCTCGAGAACAACGGCATCATTATTGCCAACGGCGGAACGGTCAAAATGAATGCCGCGACGGCCAAGAATGTCGTCGACAGCTTGGTCAATGTCGAAGGTCTTATCCAAGCCGACACGGTTGATACCTCGAACGGAAAAATCATCCTCTCCGGTAGTACTGTTGGCGTCGGCGGCGCTCTGCTAGCGCGGGGCGACGTGACGGGGACCGAAACAGGCGGCAGCATCACTATCCAAGGCAAGGAAGTATACCTCTGCTGCGGACAAATTGATGCCCGCGGCAAGAAGGCCGCCGGTACTGGCCAAGTGACCATTGAAGCCGATGTGCTCTGGGCCGATGGCGGTGCGCGTATAAAGACGAACGAGAATGTGACATTCCGCCCGCTAACGAACGACACCAACGTCAGGATTGCTGAAGGCGATACGTTCGACCTCTATGACGGTAACCTGCACGTTTCGAAAGTCGTCCTCGATGGCACTCGTGCCGGAAGCATCACCATCGGAAGCACCACCAACACCGGCTTGATGCAGGCCGAAGGTTACAGATGGCGCTCCGACGTGACCTTGCTTAACGGCTCAGGCAACATAGAGCTTAACGGCAAGCAGAAGATGGGCCGTGGCCACACTTTCGTCGCCAACACCGTTTCCG
>CAZLIG010000091.1:782-8857 GCA_964559415.1 uncultured Rhodospirillaceae bacterium | reverse complement strand
ATCCTTCCGTTCCCTTATATATTCCGAAACTCTTATTCGGGCGGTCTTGGGGCTGCGGACTGTTGCAGTTTTCGCCTTAAGCTTGTCTGAATGTCAACACACCTTAAACCAACGTTTCGGTGCCTCCTTATGTTTTCCCGTTTTGTCCGGCTTTGCGCCATCCTTCTAGCCCTCATACCCGGAGTACATCCCATGTCAGCTTCCGCAGCGCCCGCGCTCGATCCCGAAAATACCGTTTATCTCGATCTTCCGGCGGGACGCGTCGTGATCCAATTGCGGCCCGATCTCGCCCCGAACCATGTCACGCGCATCAAGGAACTTGTGCGGAAGGGGTTTTATGACGGACTCGCGTTCCATCGCGTGATTCCGGGGTTTATGGCGCAGACGGGCGATCCTCGCGGCGACGGCACCGGCGGATCGGGCCAGAAGCTTAAGGCCGAGTTCAACAACGAACCGCATGAACGCGGAACCGTTTCGATGGCCCGCGCGGCGAGTCCCGACAGTGGCGACAGCCAGTTCTTTATCTGCTTCGCCGAGGCCAATTATCTCGACAGGCAGTACACGGTTTGGGGCAAGGTTGTTTCCGGCATGGAATTCGTCGACAAGATCAAGATGGGTTCCGCCTCCAATAACGGCTCCGTTTCCGATCCCACCAAGATCGTCAAGATGCAGGTCGCGGCGGACGCGAAGTAACAGAGTTCATGCGCGGTTTTCTTTTTCTCCGTCATGGGGAGACGGACTGGAATCTTGCGAAACGGATGCAAGGGCAAGTCCAAGGCATTCCCCTTAATCAGACAGGCATCGTGCAGGCCAAAAGAGCAGCGTCTCTTTTGGCCTCTCACGTTTTCGACCTTATTGTTTCGAGCACGCTCGACCGGGCGGTTCAAACGGCGCACATTATTGCGGAACCGCGAAACACGCCGATTGTGTTCGATAAACGCCTTATCGAGCGTAACGGCGGCATTGCGGAAGGGCATACGTGCGAGGAACTTGGCGTGGCCAATTATTCCGAGTTTTTCAGCGTCAATCCCGAAGGGGCCGAGACAAAGGAAGAGCTTGAGGCGCGCGCTTCGGAGGCGGTCACCAGTCTTCTTGGCGCCTACAAGGATCGGACCGTCCTGCTTGTCACGCATACCGCTTGGCTGCGCGCGCTTGTGCATCGTTTGACGGGTGAGCACCGGTCGTTCCCGAATGCAGTACCGTTCGTTGCTACGGAAGAGCAGGGCGGGTGGCGCGTGGGGACGCTTTAGGATGCGTTGGCTTAATGGCGGCTTAGAGTCTTATGTCGCGCGCACGTGCGGCGCTGGACGGCTTTTGCCGGAATGACGAAAGGGTTTTCCGGCAGCCTACGCGTTTTCTTTCTCTTCCACGTATCTCGGGAAGATGCCTTGCGGGGCGGGGAGGGGCGTGCCGGATTTCAGTGCATAGGCATCGGTCAGGTGCGCGAAGTCGCGGTCGGAAGCAGAGATCGCGAGTTGGTCGAGCAGCTTGCTTGCCGATTGAGGCATGAAGGCGAGCAAGAGGACGCCAAGATAACGCAATGTTTCCGCGAGCACGTAGAGTACGGTTTCCATGCGGGCTACGTCTGTCTTTTTTAAGGCCCAAGGGGCTTGCTCATCCACATAGCGGTCGGCCTGAGCTATCAGGTCCCAGATTGCATCGAGCGCCTTGTGGAAGGCTTGGACGTCGAATTGTTCGCGGGTCAGCACGAGGCAGTTCTTTGCGGCCAGCAGGAGGCCTTTGTCGGCATCCGTGAAGTCGCCGTGCTTCGGCACCGCGCCGCTGCAATTCTTCGCGATTTGCGAGAGGGTGCGTTGCGCGAGATTGCCGATGCCGTTCGCGAGGTCTCCGTTGATGCGGCGAACCATCGCGGCGTGGGAGAAATCGCTGTCGTTGCCGAAGGGGACTTCGCGCAGGGCAAAATAGCGGGTTTGGTCGAGGCCGTATTGCTCGACGAGCTTGTAAGGGTCGATAACGTTGCCCAAGGACTTCGACATCTTCTGGCCCTCGCACGTCCACCAGCCGTGCGCAAAGATGCGTTTTGGCGGCTCAAGGCCTGCGGCCATCAGGAACGCGGGCCAGTAGATCGCGTGGAAGCGGAGAATGTCCTTGCCGACCATGTGGACATCGGCGGGCCAGAACTTCGCATAGGAAGCGGCGGTCGTGTCGGGGTAGCCGACGGCGGTGATATAGTTCGTCAGCGCGTCGAGCCAGACGTACATCACGTGCTTCGGCTCGTTGGGGACGGGGACCCCCCAAGTGATGGCGGTGCGCGATACCGAAAGGTCGTGCATTCCTTGCTTGACGAAGGAGAGGACTTCGTTGCGACGGGAATGAGGCAGGATAAAATCGGGGTTTTCATCGTAGAATTTCAGGAGGCGGTCGCCCCATGCCGAGAGCTTGAAGAAGTAGCTCGGTTCCTCGACCCATTCGCATTCGGCGCCGGAGGGTGCGATTTTCTTGCCGTTCGGGCCCTCGGTCAGTTCGTCTTCGCCGTAGTAGGCCTCGTCGCGGACGGCGTACCATCCGGCGTATTTGCCCAAATACAGCTCATTCCGTTTGAGCAGCTCGTCCCACAGGACCCGGCAGGCTTTGATGTGGCGCTCTTCGGTGGTGCGGATGAAATCGTCGTTCGAGACGTTCAGGGCCTTCAGAACGTCGCGGAAGTTTTGCGAGACTTTGTCTGTCAGGGCTTGCGGTTCGATCCCGGCCTTGGCTGCCGCCTTGGCGATCTTCTGGCCGTGTTCGTCGGTTCCCGAAAGGAACATCACGTCGTAGCCGTCAAGCCTTTTGAAGCGCGCGAGGACATCGCAGGCGACCGAGCAATAGGCGTGTCCGAGATGGGGGACGTCGTTGACGTAATAAATCGGGGTCGTGACATAAAACTTTTTCACGCGAAATTCCTTTCGACAATAATAGTCCGGCGTCGCTTGGACCGGCAACGGCTCAGGCCGGGGGCAGCTTTTCGCACTGCTTGCCGGGGAACGGCGCAAACGGAAAAGGCTTTTCGTCCGACGCAAACGTCAGATAGCGCGTAACCTGGCTTTGATAGGTGGCCAGATTGTCCCCGAATTCGGCGACGCCCGCAAAGACCGCGCCGTTGAACAGCTTGGCCAGGAACTGAAACACCGAAGCGGCGAAGGTCAGCATGATGGAAAGATAGAACGCGATGCCGAAAACGACCAAAAACAGGAAACGAAGCCATGTGTCCTTGTCTTTGACGTTCTTTCTCAGGTCTTCTTCATTTAGTCCGGTCATGTGAACCTCCCAAGTGGAAAGTGTTTTATAGGCTTTTTTTGGAAAAAAATCAATTTGCCGCTTCGTTATTTCGGCGGCGCGTGCCTTTGGACGAACGCGATGACGTCGCCGATGGTGCTCATGTTGGCGTCGGCCGCGTTCGCGTTGAACGGCAATTGTATTTTGAACTTGTCTTCCAGCGCAAAAATGACCTCCACCATGTCGAGGGACGTCAGGTTCAGGTCCGCCAGCTTGGCGTCGGGCGTTAGTTTGTTGCGGTCGATCATGGCTTTTTGGGCGACAATGCCGAGAATTTCGTCAATTTGAGTGGTCATGGCGTTTCTCTCCCCGGGGTTAGGTTGCGCTTTTGTCCAGAAGGCTGATCTTTTCGGCCAGCGCTTCGACTTTGCTGAACAGGTGTTTCAGGCGGCCCATATGGAACAGGTTTTCCATCATTTTTTCACGCGGGGCCGCAGGAATGCCTCCTACGATGGTGCGCGGCAGGACGTTGCCTGCGATGCCGCTCATGGCCATCGCGATGGCGTCGTCGCCGATGGTGACGTGGTCGGCGACGCCGACTGCGCCGCCCAGAACCACGCGGTTGCCTATCGTTGCGCTTCCGGCGATGCCGACGCGGCCGCAGATCATGCAGTTTTCGCCGATACGGACGTTGTGCCCGACTTGGACCTGATTGTCGATTTTTGTTCCGTTGCCGATGCGCGTCGAGGCCACCGTGCCTCGGTCGATGCTCGTGTTCGCGCCGATTTCGACGTCGTCTCCGATGAGGACCGGGGCCAGCGACGAGATGCGGATCAGCGCCGCGTTCGACGCCGTGACCGTTCCGCCGCTGCTTGCCTTCGCCGCTTCGACGCTGCCGACTTGCGGCGTTACGAAGCTGAAGCCGTCGGCTCCGATGCTGGCGTTGAAGTGGACGATGGCGCGGTCTCCGATGCTCGTTCCTGCGCCGATTTTGACACCCGCGTAGAGCAGGGCGTCGTTGCCTACCGTGGCGTTGTCGCCGATGTAGCATTGGGGGTGGATGACGGCGTTATCGCCGATTTTCGCCTTCGCGCCGATGTAGACCATCGCGCCGATATGGGGGTTCGCGCCGATTTTTGCGCCTTCTTCGATGATGGCGGTCGGGTGGATGCCCTCTTTGAGCGGAACGGGCTCGGCGAACATGGCGGTCATTTTCGCGAGGGCGACGCGGGCGCGGTCTACGACGATGATTGCTTTGAGATGCGCGGTTTCTTCCGATTCCCCGGAAACGGCGGCGGCGACGGCTTTGCTGTCTTTGAGCAGGGGGATGAGCTTCGAGCCCATGGCCAGAGCGAGGTCTTCGGAGCCTGCGGCTTCCGTCGGGTGGACAACTTTGGCGATGCGCAGGCTTCCGTCGCCGATGAGGCGACCTCCCACGGCATCCGCAATTTCCTGAACTGTAAACGTTTTATTGGACATAGCTTTTCCCTGATCAAGATAAGCGAATGTCCCGACTCGACGCGTTCCGGTCAAGCTTAATTTGTCATGCTGACGGCCGATCCGGGGATCGGACCTGCCTTGGCGGCGCTTTTATACTGATTAATGGCTTTCATGGCATGTAATTCCTGCAAAAGCGTTTGCAGGGCTTCCTTGGTTTCGGGCTCGGCTTTGGCCAAGTCGTCGGCTATGGAGGCTGTTTGGGTCGTTTTGGTTGACTCTGCGGCCTTTTCTGCAGCCTGAACGGGGGCGGCAAAACGGCTATTCCGAACCTGCTTTTGCGCCTGAAGGGCGTTTCGCTGCCCGGCCAAGGCCAGCGCGAGGCTTTGGTTTTGCTGGGCGTTGGCCAACTGGGACGAGTCTATCACACCGCCGAACGGGAGCTTGGATTTGTTTAAGGCGAAGGCTTTGCCGTTGCTCAGGGGGGCTGTTTCTTCCGCCGCAGTGGTGGCGGCGGCGGCTCCGACCGGGGCCATGGGAATTCCGCCCGCAGAGGCCATGACAAGCGCCGGGGTTTCCGTTTGGACGAGACGGGTGGCGTTGTCTTCGCCGCCTTCCCAGAGCGCCGCGACGACCGTTTGGGCTATCGATTCTCCGCCGTTGCTGGCTGTGACGATTTCGTCGCCTATGGCGCCGATTGCCGCCAAGCCTGCCGAGACGGGGCCCAGCGCTGCGCTGTAGAGCGCGTCCCCGGCTATGCGGGCGACAGGGTTGATCGTTTCGCCTGTGACGGCCCGGTAGAGCGAGCTCAGAACGGGGATGTGTTCGAGCGGGTTGATCATGTCGAGAAAGTCGTCGAAGCCCATGCTGGCCGACTCTGTTTCGGCGGCCTCCTTTTGGGCCATTCCGGCGTAGCTGCGATCCGCCGCCGCGAGGGCGTCGATGCTTCTCAGGGTCAGGTTGGTGCTTTCAGAGGCTACGGCGCCGATTTCGATCATGGACTCTCCTTTGTGGCTATCCAAGCAAAGGCCGTGCCATAAAATTTTTGTTGTTTTTCAACGATAAGATGGGCGCTGCGTGGGAGAATCTTCCTAGCCTTGCTCCAGCTCGGCGTCCCAGTAGAGAAAGTCGCGCCAGCTATCGTGCAGGTAGTTCGGCGGAAAGGCCCGCCCGTTTTCCTGAAGTTCAACCGTTCGGGGCCGCCACGGCGTCCGGCGGAGGCGCATGCCGCACTGGTCAGGCAGCCGGTTGCCTTTGTGCGTGTTGCAGCCGGTGCACGACGTCACGACGTTTTCCCATGTCGTGCGGCCGCCTTTGCTTCTCGGGATAACGTGATCGAATGTCAACTCGGGGGTTGGGCGGCGCTTCAGGCAATATTGGCAACTGAACCGGTCGCGCAGGAAGACGTTGAACCTTGTGAAGGCCGGGTATCTCGACGGCGAGACGTATTCGCGCAGGGCGATTACGCTCGGCAATTTCATGTGCAGCGAGGGGGAGTTTACGAAACGGTCGTATTCGGAAAGGATGTCTACGCGCTTCAGGAAAACCGCTTTGACGGTGTCCTGCCACGACCACAGCGAGAGCGGCAGATAACTGAGCGGACGGTAATCTGCGTTGAGGACGAGGGCGGGACAACTTTCGAGCGGCGGCAACACGGGCCCTGTTTTCTCCTTCGGTGAAAGGATCAAGCCGAATCAACGAGAAAACAATGTGGGCGAAACGCCAAAAGTTGTCCAGAGGGAAACAAGTCGCGAATTCAGGCGATTCCCGCGCGCAGCAGATCGTGAATATGCAGGATTCCGATGGGCTTGCCGTTTTCGACGATGAACACTTGCGTGCGCTTGTTGTCGTTGATCAGCTTGATGACTTCGGCGGCGAGCGCGTTCGGTCCCACGGTCATCGGCGATTTGGTCATGATCTCGCAGGCTTTGTGCGAGGTCAGGTCCTTGTTCATGTGACGCCGCAAATCGCCGTCGGTGATGATGCCTACAAGGTTGCCCGACGCGTCGACGATGCCTGCGCAGCCAAGGCTTTTTTGAGTCATGACAAGAAGGACCTGCGACATGGCTTCCTCTTCGCTGACGAGGGGAACTTCGTCGCCTTTGTGCATAAGGTCGCGCACGCGCATGAGCTTTTTGCCCAGCTTTCCGCCGGGGTGGAAGTTATGGAAATCTTCCGCCGTGAATCCCCTCAGCGACATGATGGACACTGCAAGCGCATCGCCCAGCGCCATCATCATGGTTGTGGAGGTCGTCGGCGCGAGCCCCATGGGGCACACTTCGCGCATGCGCGGCAAAATCAGGGAAACGTCGGCGGCGGACGCCAGCGTGCTGTCGGCGCAGCTCGTCATCGCGATGAGCGGGATCGAGAAACGACGCGTGTATTGGATGAGGTCGACCATTTCGGAGACTTCGCCCGAATTCGACAGGGCGAGGACCACGTCTTCGTTGACGATCATGCCCAGATCGCCGTGGCTCGCTTCGCTTGGGTGTACGAAGTAGGAGGGCGTGCCCGTCGAGGCCAGCGTTGCCGCGATCTTGCGGCCGACGTGTCCGCTTTTGCCCATGCCCGTGACGATTACGCGGCCTTTGCAGGCCATCATCGTTTCGACGGCTTTTACAAAATGGCCATTGAGCGAGCGGCCAAGTTCTTTCAGCGCTTCGCCTTCTTCGGTCAAAACCTCGGCTGAGGCTTGCAGGATGCTGGAATCGTCCATGGGTTTCATTTTTGCGGTGGTTTTGTTCATGCTTCGGTTCTAGCACGGGCTTGATTTTAACGGAATAATAAAGAAACAGGCCTGAAAATAGGCCCTCAATTGCAGGGGTTTGGAAAAATGGCCAGAAAAAAGCCTTCGTCCGTTTATTGCGCACGCGTTCCGGACTCATGGGCCGAGCACCGACGCTGGCTCGAACGGGCCGAGCAGATAGCTCATGAATCCGTCAGCAAGGGCGGTAGCCCCCATCCTTCGATTCAGGTCGGCGCAATTCTCGTCGATGCCAAGGGCCGCGAAATCGCCGCTGCCGCCAACCGGTTTGCCGACGGCGTGGATCGCAGGCGTCCGGAACGCTACAAAAACGGCACCAAGTCGTTGTGGATCAATTGCGCGGAGCAGCTTGCGCTTATGCAGGCCCTGCGCAAGGGGAAGAAACTCGAGGGCGCGCGGCTTTATATCACGCTAGAGCCTTGCGCCGTTTGTGCGGGGATGATCGGCGAGCTGAAAATCGCCGAGGTTTACGTTCCTGTGGATTCGATGCGCCGGTATGCAAAGCTTAAATCCAAGTGGAAGGACAGCATCGAAATCGGCCGCATCAAGCTTGAGGAATCCGGCGTGCGGCTCATTTCCGTCGATACGCACAAGTCAAAGAAAACAGGGCGTTAGACCCGAAAGTATTTTAATTATAACGGCGTCCGGTTTACGGCTT
>CAZLIG010000091.1:0-772 GCA_964559415.1 uncultured Rhodospirillaceae bacterium | reverse complement strand
GCTTTATGGTGTTTGCCATGCCGTTTATTTAATTTTTTAAGGACGTTCTTCTTATGGATTTTGAGAGCGAGGAAAAGAGGGCTTTCGAAAAGAACAGATATTTCAGATCCCTCTGCGATCAGGAAGAATACATAACGTGGTGGATCGATGCCATGTCGAAAACGCCTGAATGGTTATCCGATTTTAATCTGGAAAAGCTGGTTGTGCTCGCGTCCCAGATTAAAAATCTTTATTCGGACGCCCATTTGGTTAGCTTGGGGCAAAGTCCTGCGTGGATATTTAAGGCTATCGAGGTCCAAGCGGCTCTTCTGGATGAAAAGGTTTGCGTCTCTTATTTGCCGTTTTCGGACATGTTGTTTACCGCGAAAGAAGGAAGCTCTTGGGATTATGAACCAAAGAGGCGGCTAGGCTTCGAGGACGCGTCGAAAAGACTCAGAAAGCATCTTGGCAACGCCGGACTTAGCCCTGACGAGATTGTCGAAACCTATCGGCAATCGGGGACGCCGACGGTCATCGTCGATATTGCTCAACAAGGGCAGGCTCTGGCTTCAATTGCTTATACGCTATTCTCGTGGGCTGGAGTCGAAGGCGAGGCTGCGTTGGGGGAGGCGTTAAAATTTCATGCTTGTGTCATCAAGCAGCCTCCTTTTAAGTACCCGCCGCGGGCGTTCATGTTCGATGAAATAAATTCAGTGCCTTGCGTATTTCAAGAATGCGACATGAATCTTGTTTACAAACTCCAATTCTGTGCGCCCGAGGCACGGATCGTCAG
>CAZLIG010000090.1:2703-8982 GCA_964559415.1 uncultured Rhodospirillaceae bacterium | reverse complement strand
CCAGCTAGCACTGTGTCTTTTGATAGAACCCATACCCCGCCGCCCATGCTTGTCGCGCCGCCGATGGTTACGCCGTCGGGAACGTTTCTGATAGTAATGTCGTCTAGCGCGGTGAAATAACCCGCGATATTGAGCACAAATTCTTTAGCATAGTAGGTCGTATGGTCGACCGAAGGCGTGAGGTTACCCATCAGAGGACCTTCGGTGTAGATCACGCTATTTTCATCGCCCGCCGTAATCTCAGCCGCCGAAAATTGAAGCGCGTTGCGCGGTCCAAGCTGTGCCAACGCATCGGATCCGAGCGCGCCGCCGCCGCCGTAGTAAGTCGTGTAGCCGGGGTTGTCGATCATGCTGATGGAAGTTCCGACAACGTTGCCCATATACAGATTGACAATAGGCGTCATGCTGATCGGTGCCGGGACACCCGGAGGCGGCGTTGTGACGGAGGATTCAATATGGTATTGGGTTGGAGGAACATAGTCGTAGTCGCTCTTGTGCAGGTTCTCCTGAATTTTTTCGAGCTGCTGCACCATCTGCTCCACACCGCCTTCGCTATTGGCATTTAGCGTTGCAAGGTTGTGGCTGCCTTCATCTTGTTTTACGTTTGCAGTTTCTTCCTTGGCCTTTTGGGCCTCTTGCTTTTGTTGCTCAAGCAACTGTTTTTGCTGTTGTAGCTGCTTTTGCTGTTCTTCAAGCCGGTGCTGAAGGTCCCTAAGTTGCTTCAAAAGCGCTTCGTCGGTTTTACTTTCTTTTTCTTCTGCGGCGAGGCTCGAGGGGATGGGCGCATCGGTTGTAATGCTTACGGAGGACCCGACCTGCAACAATAGCTTTGAAATAGGGATCGCCGCGTCTGAGAACGTTACGCTCGGCGAAGGCTCCTGCATCGCGGCAAGTCCGCCTCCCGGCAGAAGGTAACGCATCCCGCTTTTGGTCGTAAGGACAAGGTCCACATCCGAGATGTCAACTTGCCGGATATTGCCGACCGAAACAGCTCCAAGTGAATAGCCGCCGTTGGCATTCGGTTGTATTATGGTGTTCTCGCTCATTATGCCCCCCCTCGACCGGAATATTTACGCCGTGGAATTATCCTTTTGCGGCTTTACTGATCCTGCGCCGCTTGACGATATTTGCGATCTGCGCGCTTCCTGGAGAAGCGCTTCGAGAAGCGCCGTTTGCCCACTCAGGCTTTGTGCAATCATCTCAATCATTTCGGCATTCCTGTTGAGTCCTAGCTTGCCCATATTTTCTTTTATTTCGTTTAGATGTCGACCATTGCTAATCGCCGCATCGCGAAGGTCCGTTGACATAGCCGACACCTTGCGAAGCTGTTCGCTCATGTCGCCCGATAATATCTTGCTTGTATCCGCGAAGGCCGTCAGAGTCCGCACGAGTTCTACGCTGCCAGTCGCAAGATTTTGCAAGAGCGCGTTCTGATTGCTTGCGCTGATGTTGAAGGATCGAATTTCATCCAATGTCTTTTCGCTAATCTCCTTCATGCGCGGGCCGAAGCCGATGAGATCATTCAACCTGCGGGTGCTTTCGGTGTTGGACTGAAAGGCGCTCAGCAGAATTTCGATCTTCTTTGTCAGAACATCGAAGCGGCCGGACATTGCCGGGTCTATGCCTCCCATCACGAACTTACGGTTCGGATCTTCTTCCCCGGTCGGCGCGAGGTCTTGGAAAGGCGTCGAAGCCGAGGCGACTTGAGCGACCGGCGAAGTCGATGCAGATGTTGGAGGAGGGATTGCGGCTTGAGCTTGAGTTTGGGCCTGCGGTTGCCCCGCTAATGGGGCTTGGTTTGACAATAGAATGCTGACGTCCGTTGGAGAAAAGCTGATGCCGCCGCCCGCGTGTTCTTTCGTGATTTCGGTCAGTTCAAACATGACATTTCGGGCAAGGGAGATCACGCGGCTGACGTAGCGACGCAGGTTCGTCATCATAATTGAGAGCATCAAACTCGTAATGAGGCCAAACATCGAGGCAGAGAAGGCGATGCCCATACCTGCGAGGGGCTTGCGGAGTTCAACGACCAGTTTCATAAACTGCTTTTCAACGTCTTCGCCCCCGGCTCCCATCCCGTCCAACATACCCGAAATACCCGTGAGCGTTTCGAGGAGGCCGATGAAGGTACCCAAAAGGCCCATAGCAATCATGAAACCGACCAGGAATTGAGGCAGTTCCAAGCGGCTGTCGTAGTCCACTTGCAGCGCATGAAGTTCGCTTTCAATGGCGCTTTGTTCCATGTGTGAAGAAAGCGTGCCCCCCGTGTTCGCGATGCGGGACAGATAATGCGCCACATATCGATTCTGAAGCCAAGGCTGTTCCAGCAGCGTTTTCATGTAAATACCCTGCTGCGCCTCGTAGCCGAAGCGCTCAAGGATGCGGAAATCCTGTTGAGCGGCAAGCAAACGCCGGACAATAAGGAATACCCCAAACGAGGCCGCCGATATGATTCCTAAGTTGATCGCCAGGTTTGCCTCGATGGCATTGATGACAAACTTGTTCATTTTGGCCGCGATCAGGAGGATAAAGATCACTGGTGAGAAAATGCTCAACATCGTTTTGATGTCGCGCGGGTTGAACGGCGTAAATTTGGGCGGAGTTTTTCTCATCGCGGATCCCTAAACGAATTATAGGTGAATTTGCATAGTGGAGAGAGCAGATACGCCAAGAATGTACGGCGGCCTGTTACGATGTCTGCCGTCATTGTCATTCCCGGAACCAAGGCATGTCCGTCGTAAGAAGGCGGAACCGACTTGACGAGAATATTGACCTGATAGAATGGCTCGGCGCGGACTTCCTGTATCGAGTCGGCACTTACCTCGGTCACCTTGCCTTTGAGCATCCCGAGTTCGCTCGTATCGTAGGCCGATACCCTCACTTCAGCGTCTAAGCCTGTGCGAAGGTGGCCGCGATCCCTTGGGTGCGCTTTGGCCTCGATAAGGACCTCGTCAGTTTTTGGGATGAGTTCAATTAAATTATCGCCGGGTTTTACGACGCCGCCTAACGTATTTACGGCTATGCGGTTTATAATACCATCTACGGGGGCGCGAATTTCGGTTCTTCTCAGGCGGTCTGCAGCCGCTGCGATACCATGCTTGAGTTGGTCTATTTCTTCGAGAGCCATGACGAGTTCGTCATGGGACTGCGAGCTGTATTCGGCCTTCCGCGCTTCTATGCGAGATTGCTCCTCGGCAATGGCGGCCTTCAGCTTCGGAGCAATTCCTTCGGTTTCTCCGATTTCGGTTTTGATGCGTTGCTGGCGGCTTTGTGCTTCAAGCACCTCCATTTTAGATGCTACGCCATGTGCAGCCATGTTTTGAACCATTTCCAAGCGCTGGTTTGCCGTCGCCAACTCGGTAACCAATCGCTCGCGGCGCTGCGCGGCTTCCTGAATGTCGGCGTTTCGCTGTCGGATCGTGTTTTGATATACCGCGATCTCTTGATTAAGCTTTGTGCGTTTTGCGGCGAAGAGGCTTTGTTCTGCCTGTGCCAAGGAAGTATGGGCAAGATCAGATGGAAATTCGAGCATGCTCTTGTTTTGAGTTTCAGCTTCGAGCCTTATCGCTTTGACGCGTTGGCTGTTAAGCTTGATTGTCCCTTCAGATAGATTTGCCCCGGCCATCGTATCGTCTATCGTAAGGAGGAGATCCCCTTGTTTCACCACGGCCCCTTCGGTCGTGTCGATAGATGCAATCAACCCTCCTTCGAGATGCTGGATTTGCCGACTGCGCCCCGCAGGAATAACCTTGCCCTCGACGCGCACCACTTGGTCAATTTGAGCAACTCCGGCCCATACGATGAGAAGCGCAATTGCAACTAAGAGGCCAACGAAATAGGTGCGCGGTTCTTCCAGCGATGAAGAGCGCACCTGGCCCGCGAGGCGGCGAAGGGAATCCATAAGCGCCTTTCCGCGGGCGTCAGTCTTTCTTGAAAACAATTTCAACACGGCCGTCTTGGGGTTGCGGGGGAGTGACGATGGACATCGTAATATTTTTGGGATCTTCTCCGAGCTTGATGAGGCGGTTGCGCACGTTAATCGCACGGTAGTATGCAAATCTTCTCGCGGCACTGTAGGTCTCTGCACCAACGAAAGATTTCAGAATGACTTTGTGATTTTTCCCTGCAGCTTGTTGCTTAGCGCGCAGTTCTTTCTCCAGCAGTTCAGCGGACTTTTCGTCCATCTCGGTCACGCCCTGCGGATACTCCAGAATCACGCCAGAGTCCTCGCCTTTGAGGCCGACCGCGCCAACCCGCATCTGGTCGAGCGCTTTGCTTTCGACTGATATAGGGGCTCCTTTGGACTCGGGTACTTCGGTTTCGCGGTTTTCTGACATTTCGCTACGGACGCGTTTTTCGACCCGTTCGGCAACTTTGCTCGATGCCATTACGAGCGCGAAAACGAAGATCACGAGGACGAACACCAGAGTCAGAACGACATTGCTGAGTGCGTCCACGAAGCCAGGCCAGTAGTTTTGTTCTTTGCCTCCCTCCATAACTATTTGCCCTCGTTGTCGCGGACAATAGCCGGGATGAGTTCGCCCATTTGGCGATGAACCTGGTATCCGGCTTTGGCGGAAGCCATTGAAACCCGGATAAAGTTCAAGCGCGCATTGTAAAGCTGCTCATAGGAATCCAGCAGGTCGAAGAGCGATCGACCGCCATTGGCGAACTGATACTCGAAACCTTTCACAACGCGCTCGTTCGCTTCGATCGTTTTCAACAATGCCGCTTGGCGCTCACGGCCCGCATTTATCGACGCATAGCCGGAACGGATTCCTTGCTCGATCTTCGAACGGATATCCAGTGACCTCATGTTCATCTCACGCATTTTTGCCATACCGGACATCGTTGAGGTTATCGGCGTACCGCCAGCAAGTTGCCATTGAGCCACCAGCATCACGTTCTGCGTCTTTTGAACAGGGTATACCCCATCGGCCGGGTTGCCGTTGGCGGCGCCGCCGGCGTTGTATGAATAGCTGTTTGAATACTGGAATGAGAGTTTGGGCAGCATGGTCGATATCGACTTGTTGCGATCGTCTTCTGCCAGCTCAGTTTTTTTAAGGCTGCTCATATATGTTGGATTTGCCTTCAAGGCTTTCTTGAGCGCATCCTGTGTGGTAGGCGGAAGCGGGGGCGTCAAAGTCTGGGGAATGACCAGTTCCGGAGGCATAATCTTCGTGAGGCGATTGAACTCCGCAAGCTGTGTTTGGTATTCGCCGATAGCTTCGACGCGGGCCCCCTCCGCCGTTGTCGAGCGACCACGAATGCGCTCTAGATCGGCGTCGGTCGCACCGCCTCCTTCGACGCGAGCTTTCATGCGCGCCGCCAAGTTATCCAAATACTTTTTATAGTCTTCGGCCAATCTGACCGTTATTCGCGCTTGGAGAAGGTTAAGGTAAGTCGAAACCGTATCGTAGGCGACACCTTCCCGGACATCCCGTTGATCGATGTTGGCAATGTCCTGCTTATCCCTGCCCGAGAGAATATCGGCTACGATTGACAGATCTATTAGGGGCTGGGTTATCGAGATGCTGTGGTCGCGGCGATGGTGAACGTTGTCCAAGACACGATTGCCGTTTAGATCGTTATATGATGCGGGCTGAGAACGCTCAGGGCCTGAGTCGGCAGACATCTGAACCGTTGGAAGATATTGGGCATAAGCCCCCATTTTATCCCAGTAGGCCCCACGCGATTTTTCCTCCGCAGCCGAAACCTCAAAGTTGTTTTTGAGAGCGAAGGCGACCGCTTCATCGACATGTACAGCGCTTTGAACGTCTGCGTGAGAACCCTCTACGGACACATTCAACGGCACGCCATCCGCGCCGACAATCCCTTTAAGGATGATTGCGGCTTGCTCATCTATCGTGTCGTACATACGACGTTCGGCTGCATTAAAAGCAATCGGTTCTTTTTCAGCCCCCTGGATTGAGGGCTTGGTTGTTTTTGGGGGTGCCCCGGCTTGAGGAGCAAGAGAAGATATTAGGTGATCGTCGTTGGAAATTTTTGGATCTGCAGAAACAACCTGTTGCGCGGCTTCTGGCTTGGCTATCGATGAAGGAAGTGCGGGAGGAGGCGAGGCAGCAAGGGGCTTTTCGGCAGGGGCTGAGGATGATGGAGGAGACGATGCGGGCAAAGGCATCTCGGAGGACGAGGAACTCGCTATAAGCGGCTCAGGCGGCCTGTCTTTAGGAACCGGAGAGCTATCCACAGTCGCATCAGAGTTCTTGGGCAAGTCGACTGTTGCCGCAATCTGCTCCTTATCGCCGGTATCCGATA
>CAZLIG010000090.1:0-2693 GCA_964559415.1 uncultured Rhodospirillaceae bacterium | reverse complement strand
CGTCCTCCTCGGATGTCGGTAACATTTCTACTCTCTCTGCCTCTGTTGTCCGCGAAAGCGTATCTACGGGCGATACGCTGATAATGTTGGAGGCAGCTTTTTCGCTGTTTACATGACTGGGCGAAGCAGGCGAGGGGACGGATGGAAATACGGGATTTTCGGTTTCCGCAGAACCAAAATGCGGCGCGTCAAGGGCGTTTTGACGAACTGCCAAGGAACGCTGATATAACTTGTCGGTCAGTTGCCGGAGAGCTTCTTTTTTCGCGGCGTAAAAATCTTCAGATGAAGACGATTGGGGCACAGATGCCTGACCATAGAGTTCCGAAACGTTTTTTTTGATTGTGTCGGATTCATCGAGCTGCTCCGAACTGACTGCTTCGCTTTCCTCAGTCCCGTCAACCGCTTCATCCGCAGCTGCTATTCCTGCGCCGCAGAGCGCTTCAAGCAACAAGACGAAGATCGAGTACCGGCGCAGAAAGCTCATGATGGTTACTTTGAGTTACTCAACCTTTGCGAAATCCGACCACTCACTGCTAGTTGCGGGAGTGATTCGAAAATCTACCACACCCAGTGATTCCACCACAACTGGTATTGAGACACTTTCGGTTGAACGTATTTGATACGAAATGGTTTTTTGTGTTTTCGTAACTCGTTCCGGCTCCATATCGACTTTGCGAGAGAGTTCTTGAAACTCTTATTGGTTGCATACAATTCCTAGGATGCCTTCGGAGACATGGTCATGGCCTGCGCGCGCAACGGGGGCTTTGCCGAGGCGAAAGACGAATGGTAATGGAGTTGGCCAAACGCACGAACGTAAGCAGCTTGGCAGATGGCTTTCGCTAGAGAGGAAAGGTGAGCGCGCCTGCGGCGTTGGCGAGCGCGTGCTCGGTAAGCTCAAGCGCCATTACGTATTGGTCGGGGATGTTTTGGGTGTTCGAGATACCGAAAGATGCCGCAGACCTAAAGCCGAAGCGCGCGTAAAACGCGGGATCTCCGACAAGAACGACTACTTTAAAGCTTTTTTCTTTCGCCAATCGGAAGGCTTCGCGGATCAGGGCGGAGCCGAGGCCGCGCTTGCGGCGACGGATGTCGACAGCGACTGGAGCAAGAAGCAGAACCTCAACCGGACCCATCTTGGTATCCACAGCGATTTTGGTCAGCATGATGTGACCGATGAGGGTGCTCCCATCCTCAACAACCAAGGCGAGTTCAGGGAGATATCCGCTTCCGGCTCGCAGGCGGTTGACGTAGTTCTGTTCATCGCCATTTGAGACCTTTGCGGTTTGGAAGGCGGTTTCCACCAGTTGGTAGATGGTGTGGAATTCTTCCGGACGCTCTTGCCTTATATTCATTTTCAGATCCAATGTCTTTGTGGTGCGCAACCATACAGTGCTCTGACATCGCGGTCGAGAACAGGATGCCGGTTCTGTTGCTTAGCGATAGATGCGGGCTTTGATTTCCGACAAGTTGGGGCGAAGGGAGGCGGTGGTATGTTTTACAGTCTCCAAACATACTTCACCGGAGAGACCTTATGACCCCGCAAGAGACGCCCGACGTTTTCGAGAAGACCCTTCAGACCACCAACTTGTGGCTTAAGGACATTATGGAAGAGATGGGGCCGAACAAGCAGCGGGCTTATCATGCGCTCGCGGCGGTTCTCCATGCTCTACGCGACAGGATGACGCCCGAAACGGCGGCGCATTTTAGCGCGCAACTGCCGATGCTCGTGCGAGGAATATTTTTTGACCAATGGCATCCCTCGAAGCACGGAAAACCGATGCGAAGCCGCGAAGAGTTCGTGGAGCATGTGGCGCAGGGGTTAACAAATATCGGGTCCATAAATGTTGAGGACGCTATTAGAGCCGTGTTTCGGGCTATTGATCATTATATCGATCCGAATGAGGTCGAGAAGGTGAAGAACACGCTGCCGCAGCATATTAGGGAGATGTGGTGAAAGCTTACGATCTTGCGATCGCAAGCAAAGGAGTTGGTTGGAAGGAACAGCCTTTGCCGATTGAAAGGATTATTGTGGGGCCGCACAAGGAGAAAGAGTCACGCGCCGCAGCGTTGCGAGTCTTTTTGAGAAACACAAATATAGAAATTTCAGTCTCAGATATCCCTTTTGTTGGCTCACTAAAAGAGGTCTTGAAGTGTCACGTTTATATGCCGCGCGCGGCGACAGGATGATATGAGGTGCGCTCCCAGCCCGAGAGAGCGTTTGAAATGGCGAGGCAAGAAAATGGGAGCGAGCAAAAGAAAATGGGATGCCCGCCTTCGCGGGCATGACGGTTGTGTTACGTCCCTACTCCACATGCCCTTTGATGCGGCTGGCTAGGGAGGCTCTTAGGAACATGTCGATGTCGCCGTCTAGGACGGCGCCGGATTGGCTGGTTTCGGCTCCTGTCCGGGCGTCTTTTACCATTTGGTAGGGTTGTAGGACGTAAGAGCGGATTTGGTGGCCCCAGCCGATTTCGCTTTTTTGCGCTTCGATGTCAGCAGCAGCGGCTTCCTTCTTTTTCAGTTCGAGTTCGTACAGTTTCGCGCGGAGCATTTCCATCGCTTTGGCGCGGTTTTTATGTTGGGAGCGCTCTTGCTGGCACGCTACCACGATGCCTGTTGGGATGTGCGTGAAGCGGACGGCGCTTTCGGTTTTGTTGACGTGCTGGCCGCCTGCGCCGGAGGAGCGGAAGGTG
>CAZLIG010000089.1:0-9012 GCA_964559415.1 uncultured Rhodospirillaceae bacterium | reverse complement strand
CGTGTCGTTGTCGCAATCGATTTTGATGTCGACGAGTTTTAGCGTGTTGCCGGAGGTCTCGCCTTTTTGCCAGAGGCGTTGCTTGCTGCGGCTGAAGAAGGTGACGAGGCCGGTTTCGAGGGTCGCTTTGAGGGCTTCTTCGTTCATGTAGCCGAGCATCAGTACGCGGAGGGATTGGGAGTCCTGGATGATGGCGGGGATTAGGCCGTTGGTTTTGGACCAGTCGATGGAGGCGGGGGTGAAGTTGACTTTCATTGTATGTTTCTCCGTAATACGATGCGTTTCCTTTAGGGGCGCAGGGAAACTCGATAATGACAAGGTATTGCTCCCAGTCGCTCTCCCCCCACCCTGACCTTCCCCGCGAGGGGGAGGGGATTCTACCTCTCCCCCCACCATGACCTCCCCGCGAGGGGGAGGGGATTCTACCTTTCTCTTCCTTCTGACCAGCTATGGCCTTGATGTCGGAACTGCGGCCCTGTCGTGCGAGGAGGAGCGCTCCGTTTTTGGCTCCTTATCCGGTTTGAGGCAGACGTACTGAGATGTTGCGGGTTTTTAGATACTCTTTAACTTCGCCGACGGTTAGGATTTGTTTATGGAATACGCTTGCGGCGAGAGCGCCGTCAACGTGGGATTTTTCGAAGGCTTCGGCGAAGTGTTCCAAGGTTCCGGCGCCGCCGGAGGCGATGAGGGGGATGGAGACGGTTTCGCGGAGCGCGGATAACTGTTCGATGTCGTAGCCGCGTTTCATGCCGTCTTGATTCATGCAGTTGAGGACGATTTCGCCTGCGCCACGGGCTTCGGCTTCCTTGGCCCATTCCATTGTGTTGCGCTTGGCTCGGACGGTTTTGGATTCATCGCCGGTGTATTGGTAGACGACGTAGTTTCCGTTCTCGCGTTTGCTGTCGATGCCGACGACGACGCACTGGACGCCGAATTCCTTTGCCATCTGGTCGATGAGGGCGGGAGATTCCAGAGCGGGAGAGTTGATGGAGATTTTGTCGGCACCGTTGGCGAGGATGGCGCGGGCGTCGTCTACCGTGCGGATGCCTCCGGCTACGGCGAAGGGGATGTCGATGACGGAGGCTACGCGCGAGATCCATGTGCGGTCGACCATGCGGTCTTCGCTTGAGGCGGTGATGTCATAGAAGACAAGTTCATCCGCGCCTTCGTCGCGGTAACGTTCGGCGAGGGCTATGATGTCGCCGACGATTTCGTGGTCGCGGAACTGGATGCCTTTGACGACTTGGCCGTTTTTTACGTCGAGGCAGGGGATGATGCGTTTAGCCAACATTTTGCACCTCCTTCAGCGCAGTTGCGAGGTCGATGCGGCCTTCGTAGAGGGCTTTGCCGATGATTGCGCCGTCTACCGGGACTTGGGCGAGGGCTTTCAGGTCTTCTAGGGAGCTGACGCCGCCGGAAGCAAGAATATTGATCGTCGGGACTTTTTCGAGGATCGCTTTGTAGAGGTCGGTGTTGGGGCCGGAGAGCATTCCGTCTTTGCTTACGTCAGTGCAGAGGATGTGGGTTAGGCCGCTTTCCTCGTAGGCGTCGAGGACGTCCCAGAGGAGTTGGCGGCTTTCGCTTTGCCAGCCGGAGATCAGGACTTCGGGTTGGTCGTCGACGAATTTGATATCGAAGGCGAGCACGATGCGTTTGGGGCCGAATTCCTTTAGCCATTCTTGGACGGTTTTGCGGTTTTTGACCGCGAGGCTGCCCACCACGACGCGGTCGACACCGGCGGCGAGCATTTTGCGGATGGTTTCGGCGTTGCGGATGCCTCCGCCTGCTTGAATTTTTAGGGGCGTTTCTTTGGCTAGGCGTTCAATGATGGAGAACTGGTGCATTTCGCCTCTGCGCGCGCCGTCGAGGTCGACGACGTGGAGGCGGGTGGCTCCGGCTTGCATGAATTTCCGGGCCTGAACGAGCGGGTCTTTTTCGTAGACTTTGGCGGTGTCGAAATCGCCTTGGGAGAGGCGGACGCAGGTGCCGTTTTTTAGGTCGATGGCGGGGTAGAGTTTCATGGGGTGAGTCCGTAATTAGTTAAAAATGGGCGGGCGCAGTCCTGTGGGGGGAATGAGTCTTATGCCGCGCGGACGCGCGGCGCTGGATCCCGGCTTTCGCCGGGATGACGAGGGGTGGGGATGTGGAGGTAGAGATGAGGCAAATGTCATTCGCATGGGAAATCACAGGGTTAGGAAATTTGTTAGGAGTTGGCGGCCTTGGGTGCTGGAGCGTTCGGGGTGGAATTGGCAGCCGAAGTAGTTGTTTCGGGCGGCTATGGCGGTGAATTCATCCGTATAGGTGCAAGAGGCTAGGGTTGCGGGGCCGACGGGGGCGGCGAAGCTGTGGACGAAGTAGACGAAGCTGGCGTCGGGGATATCTTTGAGAAGCGGGTGGTTTTTGGTTTTGATGGAAAGCTGGTTCCAGCCCATGTGGGGGATGGGCATTCCGGGTTTTGAGGGGAGCTGTTTGATCTCGCCGGGGATGACGCCTAGGCAATCGCAGCCGCCGCTTTCTTCGGAGCGGGTGAAGAGGAGTTGCATTCCGAGACAGATACCCAAGACGGGTTGGGTTAGGGAGCGGAGGACATCGGGGAGGCCTTTCGCGTGCAACTGGGCCATTGCGGCGGGGGCGGCTCCGACGCCGGGGAGGATGACGTGGGAGGCGTTGCGGATTTTGGTCGGGTCGGCGGTGATTTCGGCGTCGGCATTCAGGCGTTTGAGGGCGGCCATGACGGACGTGAGGTTTGCGACGCCGGAGTCTACGATGGCGATGGTCATAGGACACCTTTGCTGGACGGGAGCGCGTTGCCTTCGCGTTTGAAGGCTTGGCGTAGGGCGCGGCCTACGGCTTTGAAGGCGGCTTCGATCATGTGGTGCGAGTTGTCGCCTTGGACCGTGATGTGGATTGAGGCGGCCAAGGATACGGCTAGAGACTGGAAGAAGTGCTCGGCCATTTCGCAGGGGAACTGGCCGCACATGGGCGTGGGGAGTTTGCCTGCGAAGACGGCGTAGGGGCGGCCTGAGAGGTCGATGGTGGCTTGGGCCAAGGCTTCGTCTAATGCTGTGGTGAAGCCGTAGCGGCCTATGCCTCGTTTGTCGCCTAAGGCTCCTTTGAGGGCTTCGCCTAAGGCTAGGGCGCAGTCTTCTATGGAGTGGTGCATATCGACTTTTAGATCGCCGGAGCAGTAGAGGCCGAGGCCAAAGCCGCCGTGGATGGCGATTTGTTCGAGCATATGGTCGAAGAAGCCGATGCCGGTTTCGATTTGGATGAAGTTCGGTTCGTCGAGGTTTACGGTGACGCTGATCGAGGTTTCCTTGGTGTCGCGGCGGGCGCTGAAGAGGCGCGGGATGATGCCGGGGGAAGAGGCGGCTTCGTTTATGCCTAGGGCTTCGAGGACGAGGGTGTTTTCATCGGGGGTTCCGATGGAGAAGCGGACGGTGTTCGCGATTTCGCTGTCGCGGTTGCGGGCAAGGATGCCGAAGCTTTGGAGGCGGGTCATGACTTCGGAGGCGTTCTTTGTTTTGGCGAGCAGGAAGTTCGTGGTGCTTGGGTATACGCTTTCGATCAACGGGGATTTGGGGAGGCAATTGGTCAGGCGGTCGCGTTCTTTGACGATGATCTTGCGGCGTTCTTTGCTCAGGATCAGGCCGTTGGGGCTTAGGGCATCTAATGCGGAGCGGATGCTTGTTTGAGACAGCGGGTAAGAAGCGTGGATTTTGAGGAGGTTTTGGATCAGCTCTGGTTGGCCGATGACGAAGCCGATGCGTTCTCCTGCGAGTGCGTGGGCTTTGGAGAGTGTGCGCAGGATGACGAGGTTGGGGTAGGCGGCGAGGTCGGGGAGGAGGCCGAAGGGGTTGGGGGTGAATTCGATGTAGGTTTCATCGATCACGACCAAGGTTTTTTCGGCGCGCGCTTCGCAGAGCTTGAAGATGTCTTCGCGGCGCATCAGGTGGCCCATCGGAGAGTTGGGCGAGGGGATGAAGATGAGCTTTGTGTTGGGGGTGCAGGTTTTCAGGATGCCGTCGACATCCAGTTGCCAGTTGGGGGTTAGGGGGACTTTGAGGACTTCGGCTCCCTGAATTTCGGCGGCGACTTTGTAGACGCCGTAGGTGGGCGGGCAGATCATGACTTCGTCTTGGCCTTCGCGGCAGAGGAGGCGGACTAAGAGGTCTATGCCTTCGTCGGCTCCACGGCCTATCAGGATTGTGTCCTTGCGGAGGTTCCAGAGGGCGGCGATTTTTGCGAGGAGTTCTTCGGGTTGGGGGGCGGGGTAGCGGTTGAGGGGGAGCTTTGAGGCGAAGCCGAAGGGGGGCCACGGGAACTCGTTGCCGTCAATCGCTATGTCGGGGATGAAGCCGTTGGCTTCGGCCCGGGCGTTGCGGTAGGGCTTTAGCTTTTGCAATGCGGGGCGCATCAGGTTTCCGAGCCAAGTCATTGGGCTTTCTCCATTCTCAATTTTACTGCGTTGGCGTGGCCTTGGAGGCCTTCGGCTTTGGCCATCGTGATGATGGAGGGGCCTAGGCGGCGGAGGCCTTCGGGGGTTAGGCTTTGGGCCGTCATGGTTTTTAGGAAACTGTAGACAGAGACGCCTCCGTAGGAGCGGGCGTAGCCGTAGGTCGGGAGGACGTGGTTTGTGCCGCTGGCGTAGTCTCCTGCCGGTTCGGGGGTTAGGTCTCCCAAGAAGACCGATCCGGCATGGGCGATCTTTGGGAGGAGTTTGGCGGCGTCTTTTTGAAGGATGATCAGGTGTTCGGGGGCGTAGGCGTTGGAGACTTCGAGGGCCTCGTCCATATCGTTCACTACGATGATGCGGCTGTGGGTTAGCGCTTTTTGGGCTATGTCGCGGCGGGGGAGGTCGGCGAGTTGGCGGTCGATTTCGGCATTGACCTTCTTTGCCATATCGGGGCTGGTGGTGATGAAGATGGCTTGGGAGGTGGGGTCGTGTTCGGCTTGGGCAAGCAAGTCCGCAGCGGCGTAGGCGGGGTTGGCTTTGGCGTCGGCTATGACGAGAACTTCGGAGGGGCCGGCGGGCATGTCGATGGCGGCTCCGGCGGAGTCTTGGGAGACGAGCTGTTTGGCTAAGGTTACGAAGACGTTGCCGGGGCCGAAGATTTTATCGACCTTGGGGATTGTTCTGGTGCCGTAGGCCATGGCGGCTACGGCTTGGGCGCCGCCGACCGCGAAGAAGTCGGAGACGCCGCAGAGTTTTGCGGCGGCGAGGACGGCGGGGTGGACCTTTCCGGTGGCTCGCTGGGGTGGGGAGCAGAGGACGATGTTTTTGCATCCGGCGATTTGTGCGGGGATGGCGAGCATGAGGAGGGCCGAGAACAGGGGGGCGGTTCCGGCGGGGATGTAGAGGCCGACGGTTTCTACGGGGCGCCACATCAGGGCGCATTTGACGCCGGGCATGGTTTCGACAAGGGTTGCCTTGGGTAGCTGGGCTTTGTGGAATTTTTCGATGTTGGATTTGGCGCGCTTGATGGCGGCCAGGAGGTTTTTGTCGAGTTTGGTTTCGGCGGCGTCGATTTCCTTTTGGGGGACGCGTGCGTTGTTTTTCGCGGTGCCGTCGAATTTGGCGGTGAATTCGCAGACGGCGGCGTCGCCTCGGAGTTTGACTTCGTTCAGGATCGTTTGGACTTTTTCGATTAGGCCGCCGGTGTCGGTGAGGAGGGGGCGGGCTAAGGCTTCTTTGCGCTGTTTGGCGGAGGCTTTGGTCCAGAGTATCGTTTTCATTGAGGGCTAGTCCTTGGTTCTATTTTCTGCGGGAGTTGGGATTGCTGTGGGTACCACCTCACCTTCCCATCGCTTTGCGATGGGCCCCTTCCTCTCCCCCGCGAGAGCGGCGGAGAGGGATTTGAGTCTTTGCCGCGCGGACGCGCGGCGCTGGATCCCGGCTTTCGCCGGGATGACGATGGAGGGAACTGCGGGAGGAAAATTGGGATGGGGTTTTAGCTGCATGGGCATACTTTTAAGCAGTCATTTTTTCGATGGGGACTACGAGGATGCCGGTGGCGCCTGCGGCTTGGAGTTTTTCTACGGTTTCCCAGAAGACGGCTTCTTTGCAGGCGGCGTGGATGGCTACCATGTCTCCTCGGTTTAGCTCGACGATGGTGGGGGAGTCGCAGCCGGGGAGGAGGCTTGCGATTTTCTCGACTGCGGCGCGGGGGGCGTTGAGCATGATGTATTTGCTGTCTTCGGCCATGATCGCACCGCGCATCCTGGCGAGGAGGCGGCGGATGACGGATTCCTTTTCGGGCGATAAGGCGCTGGCGGAGCGGATGAGGAGGGCTTCGCTGTTCAGGACCGTCGTGAGTTCTCGGAGGTTGTTGGCCATGAGGGTCGCGCCGGAGGCTACGATGTCGCAGATGGCGTCGGCGATTTTGAGGCGCGGGGCGACTTCGACCGAACCGCTCATTTCAAGGGTGTGGGCCTTGACGTTGTTCTCCTTCAGGAACGCGTGCAGGAGGTGGGGGTAGGATGTCGCCAGCGTTCTTCCGGCGAGGTCGGCAATCGAGGCGATGGGGCCGTCTTCGGGGACGGCGATTGAAAGGCGGCAGTGCGAGAAGTTTAGGCGTTCGAGGATGGTGGCGTTGAAGATTTCTTTGTCCTCGGCTTGGCGCTCAGCGTAGACGTTTTCGCCCACGATCCCGAGGTCGCAGACGCCGTCACTGACGAAACCGGGGATGTCGTCATCACGGATGAGGAGCAGGTCGACCGGGAGTTCCTTGATGCGGCAGAACAGCTCGTCGCGGCTGCGGTTGACGTGGAGGCCGCACTTCGCCAGCAGGTCCATGCCGTGGTCGGCCATGCGGCCGGATTTTTGAAGCGCTATGCGGATGCGTTCCGTCGTCATAACTTTGTTTCCCTGTTGTCGGTTGGTGGATTGGGCTACCGGATGAAATGTATCATCGTGATAGCAGGGCAATACATATCACGGGGTGGATTAAAATAACAAGGTATATTTTTTGGAGAGCCGCGACAATACGGTTAAAGGAAGTTGGGGTTAGGCGATTTCGACGGCTTTTTCGTTGTATTCGAGGCGGACGTGGTGGCCGTAGGCGATGTTGGGGATTTTTTGGGCGATGACTTCGAGGGTTGTGGAGGGGTGGAAGTGGCCGGGTTTGGTTTTGGGGTCGGGGATGTAGAGGAGGGCTTTGTAGGGGCGGCCCTGGAAGATGACATGGGCTTCGCTTAGGTAAAAGCTTTCGAGGAATTGGGTGCCGTCTTTGTCGAATTTGTCGGTCCAGCGGACGTTTTCGAAGTGGTACTCGGGGGACAGGATTTTGACCGTGAGGGGCGATAGGTCGAGACCCAAGGTGCCGCATATGTAGGCTTCGCCGGGTTTGCCTCCGAAGTAGGCGTCGAAGTCGAGGCCGCGCTTTTTGAACTCGGGGATTTGCATACGGATTGTGCCGCCTTCGGCATTGAAGCGCGGGTCTTTGGCGGAGGTGCCGGAGGCTACGCGGTAGCCTTCTTTTACGGTGGCTTCGACGGATTTCATTCTTGGTACGGTAAGTGTTTGTGGGGGGAAGGACAAGTGGGGTGTTTTGGTACTGCGGGTGAACTTTTGGTTGGTTAAATTAGTTTCGCCTTTATTGCGGGGTTGTCATTCTTTGATGCTTTAGGTTATAGAACAAAGCATGAACATCAAAGCGGAAAATGATGCCGTTCAATGGCTGTTTCTTGACCTGAATGCGTACTTTGCCTCGTGCGAGCAACAGGAAAACCCGGCGTTGCGCGGCAAGCCCATTATCATCGTGCAGACAATGACCGACTCTGCCTGCGCGATCGCCGCTAGTTATGAAGCCAAACGGCTGGGCATTTCCACCGGGACGCTGGTGCGTGAGGCAAAACAGATTTGCCGCGCCGTTATTCCCGTCAAAGCCAAACACGCGCTCTATACCGAGTACCATGAACGCATTTTGGCAGCGGTCGATACCTGCCTGCCCGTTGAGAAGGTTTTGTCGGTTGATGAAATGGCCTGCCGTCTTATGGGGCGCGAGAGGCAAGTGCCTGTGGCGCGGGAGCTGGCTTTCAAAGTGAAACGCGCCTTGCGCGAGCAGGTCGGAGAATGCCTCACATGTTCAATCGGTCTCGCGCCGAATGTGTTTCTGGGAAAAGTCGGGTCGGATTTGCAAAAGCCGGATGGTTTGGTCGTGATAACGAAAGGGAACCTTCCGGATGTCATGCTGGGAATGAAATTACAAGACATCTACGGCATAGGGCCGCGCATGGAGCAGCGGCTCAATCGCTCCGGCATCTATGGGGTAGATCAGCTGTGGCGGACCTCATCGGAACAAATGCGCCGCGTGTGGGGCGGCATCAACGGCGTTTTATTTTATCAAATGCTGCATGGCGCGGACGTTCAGCCGCCATCGTCGACACAGTCGAAGAGCATGGGGCATCAGCACGTCTTGGAGCCGGAGCTGCGCACGAACGCGGGGGCCAAGAATTTTTCCCATCATCTTTTAGCGAAGGCTGCCGAAAGATTGCGGCGCAACGGCTATTATTGCCGCAGATTGGGACTGAGCGTGTCATGGTGCGGCGATTTGGAAAGCTGGTGGGATGATATCGGCTTTCACGAAACTTGGGATACAAACTTTTTATTGGCGCGCCTGGAAAATCTGTGGGCGCATGTACCTCCCTTTAAGCCGTTGGCCGTCGGCGTTGTATTGCAAGGACTCGTACCCGCCAATATGCATCAGCCGGATTTATTTGCATCCAATCCAAGAAATGAAAAGCTGTCCCTCATTATCGACAAAATTAATAGCCGGTACGGGCGCAACGCTATCGGTTATGGCCTTCTGCCTTCCAAAGTGCGCGAGTTTAAGGGGCACGCGGCGTTTCGGCGCGTTCCGGAGAAGTGGGAGTTTTGAAATTTGGGCTGTCGATGGATTTTGCGGGATGGGTTCGGAGCCAGAAACGCCTGTTTGGCTGATATATATGCTGTCCAGATGGTGGGCGGTGAGGGGTTCGAACCCCCGGCCTCCTCGGTGTAAACGAGATGCT
>CAZLIG010000088.1:1139-9034 GCA_964559415.1 uncultured Rhodospirillaceae bacterium | reverse complement strand
TTCGATCTGTTAAAAACCTTGGGTTTCTCTGCGGAAGATGTCATCGAAGCTGACCGCCACTGCTATGGTCACGGCACCGCCAGAACAGCCAAGGCTTTGCCGCTCGGGCACCGTCCTTTGTTTGCGTGCGGCGACGAAATTGGCAGCGAAGCCCGAATCCGCATGGCCGCCGCAGTCCAAAGCTTCATCTCCGGGGATACGGGTATCTCAGTCCGCCTTCCCTCCTTGCAAAGCATTGAAACAGGGGCCGAAGCCACCCTCTCCGCTTGGCGAGAGGGCCTCAAGTCGCTTACTCTGGTCTTCGACCCGACAATTATCGGCAAGCCCGTGGCTATTGCGACAGCAAGACGCATCAAGCCGTCAAACGCCCCGCTCCCCAAGCCAATCGTTGCAATCGAGCGCCGTTCCTCGACAAAAAAGCACGCCCAAGCCCTTATGGCCAAAAAATCAGCCGGAAACCGCCGCGCAGCCCGCTGCAAATAGGAAAAGCAGCGCAACAAAGCGCATGACGCCATGCTAAAGGTAACGGATTTCGGATTTTTTGGTTTTTTGGCGCTATTTTTCTAGCCGCGCGCGTATCCGGCCCGGCGAAGATTCTCCAAGCGTTCAGGTTCCTCAACCAGTTCAGAGGGAATCATTCCTCCAGCCGTGACGCCGCTCAGTTCTCTTTCAGCGCGGCGCAAAAGTGCTTTAGCGTCGCTCTCAACTTGAAGAGCATCGCTTACAAGGCCGCAGAGAAGGAGATAAGTAGCAGGCGACAATTCAACTAACACTGGCTTACCCATTTTTGTTTTTGGTCACTCAAGCGACAACAACTGTTAGTCGTCATTCGCTAATGCAACATTAACCGCTAACGTCGAAATCGAAAAAACTTTCATGCACGGCATATCAAAAAAAATGCATGAAACCGAAGGACTTACCAATATCAGGTAAGAACTAACCAGTTATGGGTAACCCCCTAATTATTTTCATGAAAATCGCTACTGACCGTATGTCAAATCGCCCTATTCCGTCGACTTCGCTACCCCATTTGGGGCCTGAGGAGTCACATGAACCCGCGCCCGCCCCGCTTTCTGGCGGCTGATCAGATAGTGATGCCACACGTCCCAAGGAAATTTCTTGGGCTGAACCATTGGATCGAACTCATAAAGATGGCAGTTCTCGACATCAGCGATAGCGCACCCGTAGTGTCGCGCAAGAGCATCGAAAACGCCGCCATGCGTAACAATTAGCGCGCGCTCATACTTGGAAACAACGTCGCAAAGCCCCTTCATCGCGCGACGCAGAAACGCAATCCCGCTCTCGCCGTTCGGCGGCTCCATTCCTTGCCGAATGCGTTCTTGAACAAGCTTCCACGGCTGACCTGCCCAATCTCCAAAAGAACATTCCGCAATGTCCCGGTTCTCAACAAGATTGATTTCTAGAGATGCGCCCATAATCGAGGCCGTCTCTCTTGCGCGTGAAAGGTGGCTGTGGACAATCACCTTGGGCGAGAGTTTTATCGTCTCAATAATATGCCGCAGCGCTTCGGCCTGACCCCGCCCGCGATCTGTCAAAGGCGTGTCGAGAGCACCGGCTGCATAACCCTTCACGTTCGCAACCGTCTCGCCGTGCCGAACCATATAGAACTTCTTGCTGGGAATATCAGGCCCCACACCGATCATAAACAACTCCGATTCTCACTACCCACTCAAAGACATACCTGTCCATGCCCCGCCCGGCAACAGGGAATGCCGAACTTTATAGGATCGGTTTCTGTTTAAATCGATGGGGAGCGGTCTATCCCCCTTGGAAGGAAACGATGTTGCCTGTCCCCGGCATCAAACTCGGCAAACATATCGTCCAACGTAATGCTGCCTAGCATACGACAGCACCGTTTGCCTCAAGTACCAAAAATAGCCCACGAACTAAGGTTAAAACGCTTTCTTTGACTCAAAAATGCTGATAACTGAACGCCATGACTAGAAACGCAACAAAAGACCAGCCCCCCGAACCCCCTCAGGACATTACGGAAAAGCCCCTGCGCGAGGCCCTGTCCGAACGATATTTGTCCTACGCCCTGTCTACGATCATGGACCGTGCGCTCCCCGACGTGCGCGACGGCATGAAGCCCGTTCACCGCCGCCTTCTCTATGCGATGCGCGGCCTGAAACTCGAACCGAACTTGCCTCCCAAGAAATCCGCACGCGTCGTCGGCGACGTGATCGGTAAATTTCACCCTCACGGCGACACGGCCGTTTACGACGCAATGGTTCGTCTTGCCCAAGACTTCAGCCAACGCTATCCATTGGTCGAAGGCCAAGGAAACTTCGGCAACATAGACGGCGATAGCGCCGCCGCCATGCGATACACCGAAGCGCGACTGACGGATGTCGCCCTCCTCCTCCTTGAAGGTATCGACGAAGACGCAGTCGACCTGCGCCCGACCTATGACGGCAGCGAAACCGAACCGGTGGTTCTGCCCGCCGCCTTCCCGAATTTACTCGCAAACGGCACGAACGGCATCGCCGTCGGCATGGCCACAAGCATCCCGCCGCATAACGTCTCGGAAATATGCGACGCCTTGCGCTATCTTATCGGAACGCCCAACGCCGGGATCGAAAAGCTTGTCAGCTTCATGCCCGGCCCTGACTTCCCGACCGGTGGCGAATTGGTCGAAAACCGTGAAACGATCATCGAATCCTACCGCACCGGCAAAGGAAGCTTCCGTCTCCGTGCAAAATGGCACAAGGAAGACCTGAAACAGGGCACCTGGCAAATCGTTGTCACTGAAATCCCCTTTCAGGTCCAAAAATCACGCCTTATCGAAAAGATGGCCGAGCTTCTGCAAGTGCGCAAGCTCCCCCTCCTCGATGACGTGAACGACGAATCCGCCGACGATGTTCGCATCGTCCTGACCCCAAAGAGCCGCAACGTCGATCCCGCCGTTTTGATGGAATCGCTTTTCAAGCTTTGCGACCTCGAGGTCCGCATTCCCTTGAACATGAACGTCCTCGACAAGGACTGCGTCCCCCGCGTCATGGACTTGCGCGACGTCCTGCGCTCCTATTTAACCCACCGCCAAGACGTTCTGATCCGCCGCTCCACCTACAAGCTGCAGCAGATCGAAGACCGTTTGGAGGTCTTGGGCGGCTACCTAATCGCCTACCTGAACCTCGATAAGGTCATCAAGATCATCCGCACCGAAGATGAGCCAAAACCCGTCCTCATGAAAACCTTCGGCCTAACCGAAAACCAGGCCGAAGCGATCCTGAATATGCGCCTGCGCTCCCTGCGCAAACTTGAAGAAATGCAGATCAAAGGCGAGCAAAAAGACCTCGCCGAAAAGCAGGCAGGCCTTAAAAAGCTACTAAAGAACGAAGAGGCCCGCTGGCAGTATATCGACAACGAAATTGCGGAACTTAAAAAGCGCTTCGGTAAGAACACCAAGCTCGGCGCACGCCGCACCGTCATCGGCGATGCCCCACTCGAACTCGATGTCCCGGTCGAAGCCGTCATCGAGCGCGAGAACATCACTGTCGTTCTATCGGCCAAAGGCTGGATACGCGCCATGCGCGGCCACATCGCCGAAGATGCTACCCAGCGATCCCAAATCAAATACAAGGAAGGCGACGAGGAAGGCTTCGTCCTTAACGCTGAAACGACAGACAAAATCCTCTTGTTCGCCACCAATGGCCGCTTCTACACGCTGGGAGGCGACAAACTACCTCCGGGTCGAGGCTTCGGCGAACCCGTCCGCCTGATGATCGACCTCGCGAACGAGGACGACATCATCGGACTAACGCTCTATGCCCCCGAACAAAAATGGGTCGTAGCCTCCCGCGACGGCCACGGCTTCATCGTTAAGGCCGAAGACACCCTTGCTCAAACCAAAAACGGCAAGCAAATCCTTAACGTGAACGGCGATAAAGCCATCGCGTTCGCTCCCGTCATGGGTGACACCATCGCGGTGATAGGAACCAACCGCAAGCTCTTGCTGTTCCCCGTAAGCGAGCTGCCTGAAATGGCGCGTGGCCGGGGCGTGATCCTCCAGAAATACCACGGAGGCGAATTGTCGGACATCAAGACGTTCGTGCTGAAGGAAGGCCTAACATGGCTATCCGGTGAGCGCACGCGCACCGAAACCGACCTGCGGACCTGGCGAGGCGAACGTGCCCAAGCGGGAAAGATAGCCCCCACAGGCTTCAACCGCAGCAACAGATTCAAATAAGCCCAGTCCGGTTACAGCCCAAAGCTTTCATGTTCACCACCGTCATCCCCGCGAGGGCGGGGATCTCATTTGTTTTCTTACCGAAGCGATTCTAACAACACTTTCCCTCTCCAACTGCCTTGAAAAAACCTTCAATCAAATGCACTATTACGCCCAGCGATTTCTCGCCCGAACCTTTGCTTTTTCAACGACCCCACCTTCGCATTATGCGCGAAAAGATAAGCGACTTATCGCGGAAGGAGTACTGAGATGGATTTACCGCGTCGCTTTCTAGATGCGCCCGACTGGCGCGACAAAGCGGCCCGAGCAATGCACACAGCGAGCCTGATGGTCCAAAATAAAGGGCAAAAACTTCTGATAAATGTTGGCAGCGCCGCCGTTCGAACCGCGTGTTTTTTTGCCGGCCAACGAGTGCGCCGTACCATCTACTCCCTTGTGGCTCTCGGTTTCCTGATCGTCATGCTTCTCCCCGCGCTTCGCTACTACTTCGCGTGGATGAACCGTCAGGCGACTCAGGAAAAACTCCAGACCCTCCAGCACGAGCAACTGCTAAAGGAGATCGGACAACCTGCAAAACGTGTCGATGCGCTCCCCGATACCGAACGTCCGGTTTTCGCTGCCCCCAAAAAAACGTCGCTCACGCCGCAAGCGAAACTCGCGGGGAAAATTTCCCAATACACGCTTGAAGGCTGGCCCATCGTCAAAAAGTCAACCATCGCCCTCTTCGGCATCGAAAAAATAGACCTCTCGGAACTCGACCGAACCAAATCGTTCTTGAAGCAACAGGGAAACCATCTGAACTGCCAGCATAAATCTCAAGGACGCTTCCGGTGCCTTACCCATCAGGACATCGACATCGCCCAAGCCATCATCCTGAACGGTGCCGCCACCGCCGCCATGGATGCTCCGAAGGAATACAAAGATGCAGAAGCGGAAGCCAAAGCCGCCAAAAGAGGCTTATGGAAATGAGGATCGACTAATGACCAAAACTGCATTTCTCATCGCAAGCATCGTCCTGCTCCAAGCCTGCGCCCCAAATTCTCCAATAACAACCTTAACCTCCGCGCCAACGAAAGACGCAAGAGCCGAAATGCTGAGAGATATCAAACACGGCGACATCAGCCTCGATTGCGATGTCCTATGCTCGGCCCCGTGGCACCTCGGAGGACGCAGGGAAGCAGGAAAGCTAAACGCCCAACGCGACTATGAAGGCCTTGGTCTTCACATCGCCCGGCTCGGATACCCAAGCGATCTAAGCTACTTCTATCTGGGCAGAGCCGCCGAAGAACTAGGCGCTCAAACAGCCGCCATCAAATACTACCGCATAGCCTCCACCATCGCTTCAGGCACCGACACGGAAAACGGCTACCGCTGCTCCGACACCGACGCCTGCAACGGTCTATCTTTCCCAAAAGACATAACCGCCCGCCTCTCCGCCCTGTCCCCGAGATCGCCTATTAAGACCAGCCGCATAAAACCCAAAACCCCCGAACCCAAAACCGAAACCACCCCGGACCTCAAGCCCGAGCAAAAAACAGAATACAAGCCCACCCCCTCCTCACCCAAAGAGTGGGTTCTCCCTCCGCCAGTAGCAAAATAACGCCCCCTCTACCGCTCTCCAGGAAGAAAAAGGCCCGTCGCGAAGCACCTACGCGATGGCAGCGGTACATGATCTCCTGCCTTTGTTCCTGACCTCCGAACTCAACACCGGCACCGTCAACAACGATATAGTCGAGTGCATTATGTGTTAGACCGAAGCAACCCGATCCCGTGATCATATCCCCTTGAAACGTCTCTAGAATAGGATACAAAATCTGCCAGCCCATATCCAAAACATGGAAAAGTTTCCCTATGACCTCTCTTTCGTCCAACATCGCGGTAATAACCAACAACATCGAAAAATTATTCGGATACGGATCAATCGTATTCGACGACATTTTTGCCCTGTCTAAATCGGCAGCCTCCAAGGCCATCAGCGGAAGCGAAGTCGCAGGACTCGTCAAACCCGCAGTCTCCAAAGCGGCAGGGGTCGTCGTTGACGATATGACAGTCGTCTCCAGTGGCGTGAATGAAAGTGAAATCTCCCAAGACCGTGAAAACGCGATCTGGTGCAAAATCGTCGCGGGTTCCATGATCAACAAGGTCATCGTCGCCGCAATCATTTTGGCCGCAGGTGTGACTTTTCCGATCCTGCCGGAAATCCTGCTTGGCCTGGGGGCTTGTTATCTAGCCTTCGAGGGCACACACAAGATTTTTGAAACTTTGGAGCATTTTAAAGAGAAAATCATCCCGGCTTCAAAGCAGATCGAAGACAACCCTATAAAAGAAAAAGCTAAATGCTCGTCGCCCGGTTTCTGCGCACAGTTCATGAACAGTGCTTTGGTGCACCGGCTTTATTCTCCTCTCACCGCCGCTTTTAACCGCTTTCTCGGCACACACCCGAAAGAGCGTGCCGTCCTTCAGGATCTTCTTATTCTTGATGGCATCCTTTCAACCGAAATTCTTTTGATGGCGAACTCTACTCTGAAAAATGTCCCTCTCGATATTCAGGTCGCCACGCTCGGGATTGTTGGATTTGTTATCACGATCGGCGTTTATGGCATCGTCTATGCGATTATTCGCGCAGACAATTTGGCTGAATCTCTATGCGATCCCGATAGCGCTGTCCACTGCCCGAGGATTGCGAGCGGGATTCTGCGCACGCTTCCCTATGCACTTAAAGCTATCAGTGTCATTGGGACTGTCGCTATGCTTGGGGTTGCGGGAGAAGTGGCTGTTCACCTTTTGCCTAAGATTCTTATGGGGACGGGACTTGTCAATGCGAGTGAGGCGCTTGCCGCCGCGTTCCACGGCTTTGACGAAGCGCTTGTCCATGCGGTCCCGACGGGAGGAAAAACGCTCGCAGCTAGTGCTTTAGGCTTTGTTGCGGGAACGATTTTGATTATGGGGTTCTCCACTACGCGGAAGGGACTGTGCGTTGTGCGCGGGGGGAACTTGAGGGTTTAAGATTTGTATTTTCAACGCGAGGAGACAGCATGGACGCCAGTGCAGATATCTTCAATTTTGCGACCGCGCTAGGAATTGGGCTGTTGATTGGCGGGGAGAGGGAACGCCGCAAGGGCGAGGGAACGTTACGTACCGCTGCGGGGATACGCACATTCACGCTGGCATCAGTCGCAGGAGCCGTGAGCTATACTGTTGGCGGCGAATTTATGTTGGCCGTTATGATGACGGGCGTCATCGTTTTGACAGCTCTTGCTTATTGGCGGACAAGCGAGGGTGATCCCGGTTTGACAACAGAGGTGTCTTTAATTCTGGTCGTCCTGCTGGGCAGCCTTTCCATGCGGCAGCCCGCTTTGGCGGCTGGGATTGCGGTTGCCACTGCCGTTCTTCTTGCGGCTCGAACGCCTCTTCATCATTTTTTTCAAAAAGTTCTTACGAAAGCGGAAGTCACGGACGCTTTGGTCTTTGCTAGCGCGACGCTGGTGGTTCTGCCGCTTCTGCCAAACCAGGCCATGGGGCCGTATGACGCTTTCAATCCGTACAAGATATGGGTTGTTGTCATTCTGGTCATGGCCATCAGCGCCGCCGGGTATGTTGCGCTGCGATCCCTCGGCGCAAGGTTTGGGCTTCCGATTGCAGGGCTGGCGTCCGGCTTTATTTCAAGCACGGCGACGATTGGGGC
>CAZLIG010000088.1:0-1129 GCA_964559415.1 uncultured Rhodospirillaceae bacterium | reverse complement strand
GAGCCTCGCAGTCGCAGCGACTTCGGACGGCTGCGGTGGCCGGAGCTACTCTGTCGACGATGGCAACGGTTGTTCAGCTGGTTGCGGTTATTGGGACTACCAGTGTCGAGACGCTCAGGGCGCTCTCTGTGCCTCTGCTGTACGCAGGAATTGCCGCTTTGATGTATGGAGGCACATATACGATCTTTGCTGTGCGTGAAAAGACTGACCATGAGCCGCAGGTTGGAAAAGCTTTCGATCTCTCCAAGGCGTTGATTTTTGCGGCGGCTCTTGCGGGAATTATGTTCGCTTCTGCTGCGCTGCGCGAACGGTTTGGGGAGACGGGCATTATTATTGCCGCAGCACTTTCCGGGATTGTTGACACACACGCGGCCGCTATTTCTGTTGCATCGCTTGTAGCGGCCGGAAAGATGAGCGCTGGGGATTCTGTTATTCCCATTCTTGCCGGTATCACCACAAACACGATCAGCAAGATGATTTTTGCGGGGGCTAGCGGCGGGCAAGCTTTTGCGCTTCGAGTTATTCCGGGGCTAATTTTGGTGGCGCTTGCGGCTTGGGCTGGGAGTTGGGCTGTTTTTTTATCTAACTGATCGGCGGGGGGTTCCTTTTACGACAATCAGGTAGGGCTTTTTTGATCTGCGCTAAATTGTCTCCCAACACCACAAAGGAGATCAATTATGCCGTACTCCGTTCGTCTGCATCATGTTTTGACCGCAACGCCAGAAAAAGTTTATCGCGCGTTTACCGAAGGCGATGCTTTGGCAAAGTGGCTGCCTCCGAATGGGTTTACCTGTACTGTCGAGCGGCTTGAGGCGAAGGTGGATGGTGTTTACAGGATGTCGTTCAAGAACTTCACAACAGGGAAGAGCCATTCGTTTAGCGGAAAATTTCAGGAACTCGTGCCGCATGAACGTCTGCGGTATACGGACAAATTTGATGACCCTAAGTTGCCCGGAGACATTCAAACAACGGTGGGGCTGAAGAAGGTTTCTGTCGGAACAGAGTTGGCTGTCGTCCAGGAGGGGCTGCCGGATGCCATTCCGCAGGACGGATGTTACCTGGGGTGGCAGGAGTCTTTGCATAATTTGGCTAAGCTGGTTGAGCCCGAGATCGAGGAAGAGCTTGAAGG
>CAZLIG010000087.1:0-9041 GCA_964559415.1 uncultured Rhodospirillaceae bacterium | reverse complement strand
TTCTTCAACTCCAACTTGGGGCGACCGCCGAGGCTTAATACCGTTTTTTTCTTTTCTTCCGTCATCTTATCCTTCGTTCTTTTCCTCGGACATCATAAGTCGGAGGCGGTTGATTTCCATCTTTAATTTTTCAGCTAATCCGTGGGGCTCAATGCCTGCGTAGACAATCTGTTCAAACCCAAATGCCGCGCCTAATTCCTCACGAGAGAAAATACCACATTCTGAGATCGATTTCCTGTTATCCAACGCTCGGCCAGCATCAGTCGCGTGTAGATATAGTGTGAGTTTCCCCTCGCGCAATGCCGCTTCGGTCTGAGACTCACCTAAAACAGCGATTCCGGCCCCTTTTGCGAGGCCGAGAAAGTCGAGGCAACGCTTGCGCAGAAGCTTCGCTACGTCTTCGGGAAGAGTTGGAGATGAATGAGCCGACGTTTTGGCGGCTTTGGCGAACAGGTTTTTCTTTGCGGCAGTTCGGAGCGAATCCGGAGAAGCACTTACCCAAAGGCCGTGGCCGGGAAGATTTTCAGAGAGATCGGGAACTACGGAGTTCTCAGGCCCAATGACAAAGCGGATCATCTCCGCCCTCGGTTTCATTTCGCCCGTCACAAGGCAACGGCGCGCGCCCTCGGGAGCTTTTGCTTCCGAGGCGTCCGTTTTGTTCCGAGCTAGGTTTAAAACCGCTGTCATTATTCCTTTCGTGCCTCATTTTACGACTTAGGTGCTTCGGCTTCGGAGAACCAATGCTCACGAGCTGCCATAATAATTTCGTTGGCTTTGCTTTCCGTCAGTTCATCGGTTCCGACAATTTCGCGCAGTTCGTCTCCGGCAAGGTCAGCCACGTCATCTAAGGTCTTGAGTCCCTTTTCGCCGAGCTTGACGGCCATTTCGGCGGTCAAGCCTTCGAGAGCAACGACTTCGTCGCTGACGCCGAATTCCTTACGCTGGGCTTCGAGCTTCGCGGCGTTTTCGGCCAGCCAGTTGCGGGCGCGTTCCTGAAGCTCACCAGCGACTTCCGTATCGAACCCTTCGATCTCGGCCAACTCATCGACCGGCGTATCGGCGATCTGCTCGACCTTTGTGAAGCCTTCGGTCACGAGCAAGTGTGCGATCACGTCGTCGACGGCCAGAGCCTCGGTGAACAAGGCCGTGCGTGTCGAAAGCTCTTGCTGGCGACGATCAGACTCTTCCTTCTCGGTCAGAATGTCGATGTCCCAGCCCGTCAGCATCGAGGCCAAGCGAACATTCTGTCCGCGGCGGCCGATGGCGAGAGATAATTGTTCGTCAGGAACCACCACATCCATGCGGTTGTTCTCTTCATCGAGCACGACCTTTGCGACTTCAGCCGGGGCCAATGCGTTGACCACGAACGTCGCCGGGTCGGACGACCACGGTATGATGTCGATCTTTTCGCCCTGCAGTTCGCCGACAACCGCCTGAACGCGGCTGCCGCGCATACCTACGCACGCGCCGACGGGATCGATGCTGCTGTCGTTCGAGACGACGGCAATCTTCGCGCGGCTGCCGGGATCGCGGGCAACGGACTTGATTTCGATCACGCCGTCATAAATTTCGGGGACTTCTTGAGTGAAGAGCTTCGCCATAAACAAGGGATGGGTGCGCGACAGGAAAATCTGCGGCCCCCTCTGCTCTTCGCGAACATCGTGGATATAAGCGCGCACGCGGTCGCCGTTCTTGAAATGCTCGCGCGGCAAGCTTTCATCGCGGCGGAGCATCGCTTCGGTGCGACCGAGGTCGATGGTGATGTTTCCGTATTCCACGCGCTTGACAATGCCGCTGACGACTTCGCCCACGCGGTCCTTGAATTCTTCATACTGGCGGTGACGCTCCGCCTCGCGGACCTTTTGCACAATGACTTGCTTGGCCGTCTGCGCCGCGATGCGGCCCATTTCAATCGGCGGGAGGTCGTCAACGATATAGTCTCCGACCTGCGCGTCGTCCTTCGTTTTCTTTGCAGCCTTCACCGAGATTTGCGTAAATTCGTTTTCAATCGGGTCCGCAACTTGAAGCCATCGTTGCAACCTTACTTCGCCGGTTTTGCGGTCGATTTCCGCACGGATGTCGTGCTCGTGGCCATACTTGGCCCGACCGGCTTTTTGAATGGCCTGCTCCATCGCGACCAGAACTTCATCGCGCTCAATCCCTTTTTCGCGGGATACGACTTCAGCAACCTGCAACAATTCCATTTCTATTCTCCCTTCACTTAACTCGCTCGGCCGCTGGCCGCAGCCTTCAACAACTCGTCGGTTAACAAAAGCTTCGCTTTCTCGATATTGTCGAACAAAACTTTTGAAGTGCCGGTCTCGGCGATAATTTCTATCTCTTCGCCTTTTACATTCCCTATCTTGCCCTGAAATCTACGCTGGCCGTTGACCGCCTGCTTCAGTTCCAGTTTAACCACGTGCCCTTTATACCGCTCATAGTCGCGCATTCTCACAAGCGGCCTGTCGATGCCGGGCGAACTGACTTCAAGTCCGTAGCGCTCGGCCAACGCCGGATCGGCCTCGATGATCGGCAAAACCAACTCGCTAATCGCCGCACAATCATCCACCGTTATCGCGGCACCGTCTTTGCGATCGGCCATAATTTGCAGCGTGGCAAACTTAGCGCCGCCGGTAATCTGCACGCGAACAAGCTCGTATCCCGCGGCTTCCACCTCGCCCGTGATCAGGTCGCTTATCTTTTTTTCAACCGCCTTAGACATTTGCCTCTAACCTCATTGCAACTGGGCAACAAAAAAGGCGGGCTTTTGGCCCACCTCACCTCTTGTCCCAATGACAAAGGGGAGAATAGCGTTTTGCCCCCGAAATGCAAGAAAAATATCAGGTTTTTCGCAGCCTACGGGCGATTTTGGTTTTCGGCTTGAGGACACAGATAGCCATTTTCGACTAACGACTTAGGGGTGCACGAGGGGAAAGTGACTTCTTTTCCGGGGGCGCTTCAACGCCTCGGCCAAGCGCGAACCGTCGGGTCGAGAGTCCCATTTCTCGTAACGCGATGCGGCTTGTCGGAAACTTCGGGATGGTCGCCCTCTTAGTCAGCAGGCGTTGCGGCTACTTTTGGCTTTCCGTCATTTAAGCCCTACACCATATTCCTTGAAACAATTAATGTGCCCAAAATAGTTTCAAACAAATTTTCCCACACGCTGTCTTTTATGCAAAAAAAGTGCCAAGTTTAAAAATCTCAACGATTCGTTAAGATTCTCGACCTAACGTCCCCTTATGTCACTCTCTCAGCGCCTCGATACCCGGCAAAGCCAAACCCTTGTTATGACGCCTCAATTGCAGCAGGCGATCAAGCTGCTGCAGATGACGAATCTTGAACTTGGCGATTTTATCGAACAGGAACTTGAAAAGAATCCACTTTTGGAACGTGCCGATTTTTCGGCGCTTACGCCTTCCGAAGAAAAAACTGCCCCTTCCGATGAGGCAAAGCCTTCCCCTTCCGAGCCGGACGCCTTTGGCTGGGAATTTGTGCCCGGAGGCGATGGGAGCTGGGGCGATGGGAGCGGCGTTAGCAGCCGCATAAGCGGTTCTTTTGACGATGACGATTTTCTTGCCACGCAGAATGCCGCCGAAAAACCGGATTTGCGGATGCATCTTCTCGAACAGGTTAACGTGGATTTTTGCGATCTCGCCGAGCGCATGATTGCCGCCGCGCTGGTCGACCAGTTGGATGATGCTGGATATCTTCCTGCGAATCTGGAGCCGTTTCGGCTTCAATTGGCGATTTCTCAGGAATTGCTGGATTCCATCATCGGGCGGCTGCAACGTTTTGATCCCTGCGGCGTCTTCGCCCGCTCTCTTCACGAATGCCTTGCCCTTCAACTCCACGAACAGAACCGTCTCGATCCTGCGATGGGGTTGCTTCTTCAGCATCTCGACCTTTTGGCGCGGCGGGAAAATGCGACTTTGATGCGCATCTGCAACGTTAGCGCCGAGGATTTGAGCGAGATGATTGCCGAAATCCGCAGACTTAACCCAAAACCTGCAACCGCTTTCGCCACTGAGCTGGCCATACCGGTCGTTCCCGATGTTTTTCTCCGACCGCAACGGGGGGCGGGATGGCATGTCGAACTCAATACCGAGACTTTGCCGCGAGTCCTTGCGAATGATCGGTACTATGCCAAAATTCAAGGCGCACCTTCAACGAAAGCCGAAAAGGAATTCATTTCAGAGCATTGGCAAAAAGCGAACTGGCTTGTTAAAGCGATGCATCAGCGCGCGACGACCATTCTCAAGGTCTCGACTGAGATCGTTCGCCAACAAAACGAGTTCTTCACCAAAGGAGTTCATCATCTTAAGCCTTTGATCCTGAGGGACATTGCCGAGGCGGTCGATATGCATGAGTCGACCGTTAGCCGCGTTACCCAGCACAAGTACATTGCGACCCCTCGGGGGATTTTCGAACTCAAGTACTTTTTCACCACAGCGCTTGCACGCAGCGACGGCGGCGACGACATGTCATCGGAGGCCGTTCGGGCGCGCATCCGCGCCATGATCGACTGCGAAGATCCGATGTCTATTCTTTCGGACGACCATCTCTCGATGAAGTTGCGCGGCGAAGGGATAGACATTGCTCGAAGAACAGTCGCCAAATACCGGGAAGCTATGCGGATTCCTACGTCGGCGCAGCGGCGACGGGAGAAGCGGGCTTAGATAGCGTTCGCTCAACACACGCCACCAATAAGATCATCATCAGCGGCGGCGTCAGCGGCAAATAATAGGCCCCTGTTATCCTCGTCAAAATCGGCAATACCCAGAGACAGGCCAAGAGCGCCTTGTCATGGAAAACCAGCGGCTTTTGAGCGGCTTCGCGCACCCAGAAGGCGATTGGAACGGCCAATATGACTAGGTCGTAGTCCAAAAGGTACGGCGTCGCGAGGATAAGCGCGGCACAGAGAGCAGCAGCCCGCGTCGACATGGACGCCTTTCGACGCCAAACCCATGCCGCGCACAATATCGCTCCCACCGCCACTATCGCCTGAACGACGTAGGACGTCCTAATGCTCATGTTCCAAAGCCGTGCAAGCGCAAACACGCTTTGTATTTTTTCGAAGCCGGTGGCGCCTTGCTCAACGATGATGTGCTGAGTGAGCGATAAGCTGTTGAAAAAGGCTAGCCAGGTTTCATGTCCCCAAAACGCATAAGATGCGGATGCAGATGCAAGAGCCGCAAGTCCCGTTGCAAGAAAGGCTCTCCAGTATCCTCCGAAAGCAAGCAGCAAAGGAATGGCTATGAAGAACTGCGGCTTATAGGAAAGCAGCCCCAGTATCAGCCCTGCAACCCACTGGTTTTTTTCGAGCATCCACAGGCCGCCCCCTAAAAGCGCAGCCGTAAGAAAGCCGTTTTGGCCGTTGATAAGGTTGCAGAAGGCGCCGGGAAATGCGGCCATCATCCAGAAGGCTTCTTTTGTTGGCGGCAAGATGCGCTTGAGAATCGACCAGTACGCCGTAAAGGTCGCGGCCATGTACAAAAAGAATGCCCAAAGGTACGGCAGGAGCGCGACCAACGCCGCCACGGCCAGAAACATCGGAGGGTAGTGCCACGCAAAATAAGGGGAGTTGTAGCCCGCGACGGCATTCACGAGCAGCGAATGCGTGGGCCAATCGTAGACAGCGGCAGGCCAGCCGCCGTTGGCCAAAAGCCCCGCTGCGTACACGTTGATGAAATCGGCCCCCAGCGGAAGCCCGCGCAGGTCTTTCAGGCCGTCTGCCATTGCGTACCAGACCGCAAAGCCGAGTGCGAATTCGGCAACAAGGATTTTATAGATAACGGTGAGGGAAAGTCTTCGCCAAGAAGCGGGGGTTCCGGGACTGCTATGCGTAGGGAGTACAGCGCCGGACAGAAAAGCCTCCCACCAAACGCTCGGTTACTTGGTTGCCGTTTTCGCGGCCTGGGTTGCGGACGAAACCTTCACAAGCTGCGGCGAGGATGGCTTCTTCACCAGACTCGCGTACTCTTCCTGAATGTGCGCCTGACCACTCTTGAACTGAGCCAACTGCGCCCCTTCAAGAACACGGCCAACAGGCATTTTCATGCTTAGCGGATTGACCTGCCGACCGCTCATGATCGTCTCGAAATGCAGGTGCGGACCTGTCGACCGGCCGGAACTTCCTACATAGGCTATGACTTCGCCTTGATTGACGCGCGCGCCACGATAGAGGCGCTTATTGAACCTACTCATATGGCCATACACGGTCTGGACGCCGTTCGCGTGACGGAGCCGAATGTGGCGGCCATAAGCCCCCTTAAAGCCAACTTCTTCGACAATGCCCGAACCGGCGGCGAAGATAGGCGTCCCCATCGGCGCACCGAAATCGATGCCCTTGTGCATTTTGCTGTAGCCCAAGAGCGGGTGCATTCTCATACCGAAACCGGAGGTTATGTGCGCGGCGGCAACGGGCGTACGCAAAAGGGCCCGGCGGACGCTTCGCCCGGAAGCATCAAAGTAATCAACGGTTTTGTCGATAAAGGTCACGCGATAGATCGGCTTGACTTGCCCACCTATCCGCATGGCTGCGTATATGATTGCGCCTTCGCCCACCGACTTGCCCTGAACCGTCTTCGGTTGATCGTAGAGAATTTCGAAGGTGTCGCCGGGATGGATATCGTGCTGGAAGTCGATGCTGTGCGCGTATACGCGGATCATAGCCGCCATGACGGCATGAGGAACCCCTGCCCTGTCTCCCGCTTCAAAGACGCTCGACTTGATCTCGCCCCGCGCGGCGACGCGCTCACGGACAATCGGGATCATCTTTACGTTCGCGGAAAACGAGCCGCTGGCCTGACGCGTTACCGTGATTTCTCTGGTATCCTCGGGCTGGAAAACCGCGCTGGTGAACATTTCTTCTTGCGGCGTGCGGCTGAATGTCAGCGTTACGTCCTGTCCGGCACGCAGCTTCTGAAAATTGTAAACCCGGGCAACGGCGTTCATCGCCGCAGTGGCGTCGCTATCCGCCACGCCCGCTTCCGATAGCATATCCGAGAAAGTTTCCCCATCTTGGACTTCGACCTGACGGGTCACGGCTTCGGGAGGAACGATAGCTTGAACGACGGCTTTGTTGACCCTCGCCACTGCCTGCCCCGGCGCAGAGCCTTCCACAGCGCGAACCGCATTTTGAACTGCGGGCACTGCACTTGCCGTTAAGACGGCAGCTTGACGCTTCCAGTAATGGCCGCTCAGTCCTACGCTGAGAGCCAGAACACTTACCGCAAGCATCCGAAGTACTGATGGGGTACGCAGAGAATCCGCGCGTACCAAGCCTAAGGGAGATTTCAGCAAGACATACCTTTTGCCGGTTTCCGTAAATTCTTGGCCGCGAGGGTGTCGATAAGCGGCGCTTCTGTCAACGTCGATTTTGCTCCTCCAGTTCGAATCGGACTGCCTTTTTTAGGTAAGGACTACTTTTTTTTCTCGTTGGTTCTTGAAAATAAATGAATTTTCTCTTAACAACCTTCTCCGGCATCAAAAAGCTGCTGGGAAATAAAGTTGCGCCTTAATCTCTGGCACGCAATTTTCTTTCTAGGTTAAAATCCTTTCTTTGAGGGGAAGGACACCTCGCCGCCATCTTTCGACCAAAATTTTGGGGGATTGTGGCGCGAATGCCTTAGTGAATTACTACAAGGGATCGGCGCAGCATCTATGGTTGACTTCCCTCCGACGCCCTCCTTTACTGCGACAGCAATCACCTCATTTCGGGACTGACAGGCTTAAAAATGACAGATAACGACAAATCTGCAAGCGCGGCGCACGACCCCACGACTATGGAGAGCGGCAAGGAAACCCTGCGCATGATGGTGTTTGCGCTCCTGATCGCGCTGGTCGTCAGGACCTTTGCCTTCGAGCCGTTTAATATCCCTTCCGGTTCCATGATTCCCAATTTGCTTGTCGGAGATTTTCTGTTCGTTTCCAAATTCTCCTATGGCTATGGGTCCAGAGGGACGTTTTTGGGCCTTATCCCGTTTAAAGGGCGGATAGGAGGCACCGAGCCAAAGCGGGGCGACATCGTCGTCTTTAAGTGGCCGGAAGATCCTTCCGTCGACTACATCAAGCGCCTGATCGGCCTTCCGGGAGATACCATTCAGGTTCGGCAAGGCATCCTTTATATCAACGGGTTGCCTGTCGAACGGGATCGCCAGACGGCACTGGCTGCCGAGAGCTATACCAATCCCCCTGTCAACGCCGTTGATTATATGGAGCATCTGCCCCAGGACGGTTCTCACATCATCAGGGAGATGGGGGATAATTTGGCGTTAGATAACACCGAGGTTTTTGTCGTTCCCCCGCGCCATTATTTCTTCATGGGCGACAACAGGGACAATTCTCAGGACAGCCGCACCAAACATGTCGGCTTCGTGCCGGAAGAGAACCTTGTGGGAAGAGCCGAGCTTTTGTTCTTCTCGATATCGGAGAACCATCATTTTTGGGAGTTCTGGACTTGGCCGTCAGCCGTAAGATGGTCAAGGCTTTTTTCGAAAATCAGTTAAAAGACAAATGGTATCATTGCAGGAAAAACCTGATCCCCGCGCTCTGGCTGAAAAACTCGGCCATGTTTTTGCCGCGCCTCGCCTTCTGGAAGACGCTTTAACTCATCCGTCGTTGGCAGGAGCGCGCCAAAGGAAAAGGGGTGCGCCCTATGAACGCCTTGAGTTTTTAGGGGATCGGGTTTTGGGTCTGGCCATCGCAGAGTGGCTCTATGAAACGTTCCCGAACGCGGATGAAGGGGAAATGGCGAAACGCCATGCTGCTCTTGTAAACCGCGATGCTCTCAGGGCGGTGGCCGTCGACATAGGCTTGGCCCAGTTTGTTCGCCTTGCACGGGGCGAGGATGTGCAAGCCGCCCGAAAGAATTTGGCTACCCTGCCCGATGCGATGGAAGCCGTGATCGGCGCGCTGTATCTTGACGGCGGTTTTATGGCCGCACGTAAGTTTATCCATGCGTACTGGCAGCGGGACATTGCGGTTTCGGAGGCTCCGGCGGATCCCAAGACCACGCTTCAGGAATGGGCTCAGGGGCAGAG
>CAZLIG010000086.1:6353-9048 GCA_964559415.1 uncultured Rhodospirillaceae bacterium | reverse complement strand
GCGAGAGCTTGCCTTCCCTGATTGAAAGCATCGTCTTACCCGTCCCAACATGAGGCTCACCTTGCGTCGACGTCCAAAACGCATAAGGGTCGGACCGTGCCGTGGAAGGCTCGCTCACCTTGAAACTATCCCCAAACTCGCCGCTGATCCTGAGCGCCCGCAAGCTCTTAAGCGAAGAAGAGCCGACATACACCTGCGCCGGAGCAACAACCCAGCCGCCCGGATCAATACCATTCTTTCCAGATAAAGCGCCTCTTCCGGTAGGAAATTTCTACCCATTGTGCTGCGGCGCACTTTACCCCCCATAACTCGTTTCGAACCCGTCATCAGTGAATTGATTTTCCACAGCTTTTCTGCACTTTTTGAGCAATAATCCCTTGACCTCCCAGACCTTCCCATGATATCCCATCGTTACCCAAAAGACACACCGGGTATCCCAAACGACGTTTCGCGCATGGATGCAAAGCAGCATCCAGACAACCTTTTGATTTTTGAGGAACTTGATGGCCGTTTTCCTGTCCAGTTTTGTCAACAAGATTGACAAGAAAGGACGTGTGTCTGTTCCCGCCCCCTTCCGGGCCGCGCTTGGAACCGACACGGCGGGCATCGTCGTATTCCGTTCCCTGCAATTTGAAGCTCTCGAAGGCTGCTCCATCGCCCACCTCGAACTGCTGAGCGAAAGCCTCGAGAAGCAAGACTTGGCCCCCGACGTCTACGAACTGATCGAAACAACAATCTTCGGCGGCTCCGTGCAGTTGCCGTTCGACAGCGAAGGCCGCATCATCCTCCCGCACCACCTGATTTCCGCAGTCGGCATCGCTGAAGAAGTCGCCTTCGTAGGCCGCCGCAAAACCTTCCAGATCTGGGACCCCAAGAAACTCGCGGCGCATGAAGACGACGCCCGCTCCAAAGCCCGCGCAAAAGACATCTCTCTGTCCAAAATTATCGCAAGCGTCACCGCCGGAGGGGCCAAGCTATGACCACAGCCCCCCACATCCCGGTAATGCCCCATGAAGTCATCGACGCCCTCGCCTTGCGCGACGGCGGCACCTACGTCGACGCAACCTTTGGCCGCGGCGGCTACACCCGCGCCATGCTCGAAGCCGCAAAAACGAACGTCATCGCCATCGACCGCGACCCCGACGCCATCAAAGCGGGGCAGCAGATGGTTGCCGACTTCACCCCCCGCCTCACGCTCCTCCAAGGCCCCTTCGGCGCCATGGATGTCCTTCTCGCAGGCCAGCATATTTCTCACGTCGATGGCATAGCGCTCGATCTCGGCGTCTCCTCGCCGCAACTTGACGAAGCCGACCGCGGCTTCTCGTTCGCCGCCGACGGCCCTCTCGATATGCGCATGAGCAAAAGCGGCCCAACTGCCGCCGACATCGTCAACTCGATGGACGAGCGCGAACTGGCCGATGTCATCTATACGCTTGGCGAAGAGCGCTACTCGCGCCGCGTCGCAAAATCAATTGTCGAACAGCGCTCGGGCCGCCGTTTCACCCGCACAAGCGAACTGGCCGAAGTCGTCCGCAAAGCCGTCCCGCGTTCCGGCGACGGCCTCGACCCCGCCACGCGTACCTTCCAGGCCTTGCGCATCTACGTAAACGACGAACTCGGCGAACTGAACCGCGCCCTCAATGCGGCAGTGGGCCTTCTCAGTCCAAAGGGTCGCCTGGCCGTCGTCTCGTTCCATTCGCTCGAAGACCGCGTCGTCAAGGACTTCATGCGTCGTCGCAGCGGCATGAGCGCCTCTGTGTCGCGCCACCTGCCCTCCAACGACCAGCAACCGCAAGCTCCGGAACTCCGCATTTTGACCACAAAGCCCCTGACTCCGACCGAAGCTGAAGCCGCTTCCAACCCGCGCGCGCGCTCCGCCAAGCTGCGCATCGCCGAGCGCACCGATGCGCCGCCCCATAGGGAGTCAGCCCAATGATCCGGTCTTACTCCTCGATCCTTTTCTGGCTGGGCTTGACGATTGCATCAAGCATTATGCTTTACCACACGAGCGACCGCGTGACGGGCCTCGACCGCGAACTGCGGCAGCTCAACGCCGAAATCGAACGCGAACGGGAAGGCCTGCACGTTCTCAAGGCCGAATGGGTCTACCTGTCCAATCCCGCGCGCATCGAAACCGAAGCCAAGCACCATCTGGGAATGCAGGCGACAGCCACCGCCCGCATCGCAACGATGGATACGGTGAACCACATGGTTCCCATGAAGGACGGCATCGAACCTCCCGTGAAAGTCGCCAAGGAAACGCCCGCAAAAGCAGCGCAACCCTCCGCCGCCGCAGGTACGGATGAGAAGCCTCGCACGGAGCGCGACAGGGTTCTCGCCGGGCTTAATGCCGGGCGTATCAATGACCGGATGAAGCTCCAGCCCTCGAAAGCCGCCGTGGCGTCAACGGACCGCATCGGTGCGCTGATCGGAAAGCTGGGCATGCAACCATGATGAAATGGCGTTTTTCCTTCAAAGGGAAGACAGCGCAGCCTAATCTGCCCGGATTGTTCGCCCTCCCCAAAAGACACCGTTTATCCACGCCCAGCGAACAAGCCCTGAACCTCGCAAAAAATCGCCTGAGCGTCGTCTTTATCATCTTCGCGGGCGCCTGGCTCCTCATCGGCACGCGCCTCGCCTACCTCACGCTGAACGGCGAACCAAACACCCCAGTCGCCCGTGTCAAATACGATAC
>CAZLIG010000086.1:4902-6343 GCA_964559415.1 uncultured Rhodospirillaceae bacterium | reverse complement strand
CGCGCCGACATCACCGACCGCAACGGCGTTGTGCTCGCCACGTCGCTTCCGACGACCTCTCTCTGCGTTGACTCTCCGTCCATCATCGACGCCGACGAAGCCGCCAAAAAGCTCCGCTCCGTCCTCCCCGATCTCAACCCGCAAAAGCTAAATGATGACCTGCGAAGCGGCAAGCGGTGCACGATGATCCGTCGCCACCTCTCTCCGAAGCAGGATTACGAAGTCAACAGGCTTGGAATAGCAGGTGTCCAGTTTCTTCCCGATGAGCGACGCGTATACCCGACCGCCAACGCCGCAGCCCATGTCGTAGGCTACAGCGACATCGACAATAACGGCCTCTCCGGCGTGGAAATGTCGATGAACAAACGATTGACCGATAACCCCGAACCGCTGAAACTCTCCCTCGACATCCGCGTTCAAACCATCCTGCGCCGCGAGATCGCCGCAGCGGTGAACGCGTTCGACGCGAAGGCGGGCGCAGGCATCATCATGGATATCCAGACCGGCGAAATGCTCGCGCTGGTTTCCCTGCCTGACTTCGACCCGAACCATGCCGGAGGCGCAACCGACGACCAGCGTTTCAACCGCGCCACCCTCGGCGTCTACGAGATGGGCTCGACGTTCAAAATCTTCAACACCGCTTACGCAATCGACTCCGGCTCCTCGCGCCTTACCGACACATTCGACACGCTGCATCCTCTCGAAATCGGAAAATACACGATCCGCGACTTTGAGAAAGAAGACCGCAACTTGAACGTCGCTGAAATTTTCACGCATTCCTCAAACATCGGCTCCGCCCGCATGGCCCAGAAGTTCGGCGGCGCGAAGCAAAAAGCGTTTTTCACGCGCCTCGGCCTCACGGAAAGAACAAGCCTTGAACTCCCGGAAGTTGGCGCACCGCTCGTACCCTCCCCGTGGACCGATGCGACGATGCTCACAGCCTCATTCGGCCAAGGAATAGCCGTGAATGCCGTCCAGCTAACCTCTGCCGTCTCCACGATTTTAAACGACGGCCACCCCGTCCACCCAACGCTTCTCAAACGCGACAAGGATTACGAACCGGACGTCGATTTCGTGATATCGCCCCACACATCTGCCATTATGCGCGGCCTTATGCGCCTCGTCGTCACGCACGGTACGGCAAAAAAAGCCGATGCCGAAGGCTACCTCGTCGGCGGCAAGACGGGAACGGCGCAAAAACCCGGGAGCAAAAAGCGCTACGCGGAAAACGAGCGCCTCTCCTCATTTCTCGGCGTATTCCCCTCCAACGCGCCGAAGTACCTTGTCTTCGCAGTCCTTGATGACCCGAAAGGAAACGCAAAAACCTACGGCTTCGCAACCGGCGGCTGGGTGGTAGCCCCAACGGTAAGCAGCATCGTCTCCCAAGTCGCGCCCCTTTTGGGATTGCCCCCCGTAACCAAAGAAATGTATCAACTCGCCG
>CAZLIG010000086.1:4153-4892 GCA_964559415.1 uncultured Rhodospirillaceae bacterium | reverse complement strand
AACGTCAGATCTTAAAACCCCTCGGCTCCACAATCGTCGACGGAACCCCCGCCCAAGACGCCACCAGCGTAGCCTCCACCACCACCCCCGAAACCGTCCACTAACAGCCTGCTGAGACCCTCAACGAAACCAAAGGCGCAAGTTTGGGAAAAGTATTTTTAACAAAAACCCCCTCGTCATCCCCGCGAAGGCGGGGATCCCATTTGTTTTTTTCTTAACAGCGGCCTACGGAAACAACGGCGCCCCGCCCCCGCGCCTGTTTGTCTCCTCCAAAACCCTCATCAAAGCCTGATGAAAAAGATGAGGATTGGCGACAAGATCAAACGGAGACGTATCCCCGCCCGCGCCATGCACAATAATGGTCCCATACCCAAGAATGCGCCCCGTGACCGACTGATCGAAATTCGCGCCGGTAACGCGATTGACCATGATCTCGAAAGTATTGCGCGAAACAAAACCATATTTGGCAATCAGCCTCCGGTTCGTAATAGCAAGCTCCGTCGCAGACTGCCTAACCATAGCCGCGATGAGAAGCCCAAACCCGACGACCGAAAACAATGTCGAAAAACCAGCCAAAGCTCTCCCGACAGTCGGCGTCATGGCATCTGAAGCGATGACCCCGGCGATGTTATAACTAAAGAACCCCGCCAGCCCCGCCAAAATGGTCATCGTAAGGCCCGGAATAAAGATGACCCAATGAAGCGTCGCCAAATAAAGAAGTTTCTCGTCGGGCAGCAGC
>CAZLIG010000086.1:0-4143 GCA_964559415.1 uncultured Rhodospirillaceae bacterium | reverse complement strand
AGCCATCGGCCCCTCTGCACTGAAAGTTGACACTGTGTGTTGAGATTCGAACAAGCTTGAGGCGAAAAATGTGCCTTCTTCAAAATTTTGAAGAAGTGCGTTTTGTAGCCCAAGAGCGTTTAAATATCAGCACACGCTAGCAAGTCTGCCCGGATTCTCTATGCGCCGCCAGAAATTTCTCAACTTCAAGAGCCGCCATGCAGCCGTTCCCCGCCGCTGTAATAGCCTGCCGGTATACCTTATCCCGCACATCGCCCGCAGCAAACACGCCCTCCACGCTGGTAGCTGTGCTGTCGGGCTTGGTAACGATATAGCCCTCGGAATCGGTCTTGATCTGCCCTTGGAATATTTTGGTCGAAGGATCATGCCCAATGGCGACAAAAAGCCCCGCCAAGGGAATCACTTTCGTCTCATTGGTCTTCACATTCCGAACCTTCACGCCCGTAACCGAAAGCGTCGGCTTCTCATCCCCGACTACTTCGTCGATCACGCTGTCCCAAACGACCTCGATCTTAGGATGCTTCAGCGCCTCTTCCTGCAAAATCTTCTCGGCCCGGAACGCATCGCGCCGATGAATAAGCGTCACCTTGCTTGCGAAACGCGTCAAATAAAGCGCCTCCTCAAGCGCCGCATTCCCGCCGCCCACAACGGCAATCTCCTTGCCGCGATAAAAGAACCCGTCGCAAGTCGCGCATCCCGAAACCCCAAAACCCCAAAATTTCTTCTCGCTTTCCAGCCCAAGCCACCGCGCCTGAGCCCCCGTCGCGATCACAACGGTATCCGCAACATAGGTATCCCCCGACTCGCCCTTGCACGTAAACGGACGACGGCTGAAATCGACCTCGATAATGGTATCCGAAATAACCTCCGTCCCCACCCGAACCGCCTGAGCCGCCATCTGCTCCATAAGCTGCGGCCCAAGGATAGGCTCCGCAAAACCGGGATAATTCTCGATCTCGGACGTAATGGTTAACTGCCCCCCCGGTTGCATTCCCTGAACGAGGATCGGCTTAAGCTGGTTCCGCGCCGTATAAATCGCCGCCGTATACCCCGCAGGCCCCGCCCCAATAATAAGAACCTTAGTTGCGTACGTTTTGGACATCCACTTCCCCACAAAAAAATTTCTTTAGGCACAAAGCCGCCAAATTCCGTCATCCCCGCGAAGGCGGGGAACCCATTTTGTTTTAGGGCCGCGCCGTATTTTGGCAAGCCTTTTGACCAAAAAGCCTCTTTCCGCGTATCAGTTGTGAAAAATATCTGTTTTTAGCCATTCCCAAACGTGCTGCATGTGCTAAATAATCTATTCCTGATTTTTATCCTAATCCTTCAACAGGTTGCAACGAAATGCCCCAGCCCGAAACGTCCCTCATGGACCGCCTGACCTCTCTCGCCAAGCGCCGCGGATTTATTTACCCGGCATCAGAAATATACGGCGGGTTAAACGGCTTCTGGGACTTCGGCCCCTTGGGTGTCCTGCTCAAAAACAACCTCCGCGACGCGTGGTGGCATTCGATGGTCGAGTGCCCCCCGATTGGCCCCGACAACAAGCCCCTGTCGATTGTCGGCGTCGACACAGCCATCATCCAGCACCCCAAAACATGGGAAGCCTCCGGCCATGTGGCAGGTTTTTCTGACCCCATGCAAACCTGCCGGAAATGCAAAAAGCTTTTCCGCGCCGACCACGTAGAAGACATGCTGCGCGAGGCCGACTGGGTCCAATCGCTCGCCGAAGCAATGCAATTAGCGGCTTTCGATACACTAAGGCTCGGCACATTTTTGCAGAACACGATAACCTTTGACGGCCCCGCCGCTCAAAAATGGGCACAGACAAAAGGCAAAAGGCTTGCTTCGGGATTGGCGCTAGTCCGAAACCCAAGCGTCACACTCTCATGGCTCGACGAAGACATGCGAAACAACCCGGGCGGCAAAATCGCTTTCCTCGATCTTCTGCGCTATATGGCAACGGAGCAAAAAGCCAAAACCGGCTTACAAACTCCTTGCCCCAACTGCGGCGGCGACCTAACCGAACCCCGCCAATTCAACCTGATGTTCGAATCCCGCGTCGGCGCTGTTGAGGAAAGTGACAACTCAGGCAAAGTCTACCTCCGCCCCGAAACAGCCCAAGGCATCTTCCTCGAATACAAAAACATCCTCGACACTTCCCGTGTAAGGCCTCCCTTCGGCGTCGCGCAAGTCGGCAAGTCCTTCCGCAACGAAGTGACCCCCCGCAACTTCATCTTCCGCACGCGCGAATTCGAGCAAATGGAAATGGAATTCTTCTGCCCGCCCGAAGACGGCATGAAGTGGTACGAATTCTGGGTCAACCAGCGCCTCCGCTGGTGGGAAGAGCAAGGCGTGTCGAAAGACAAGCTCTTCCGCCACGAAATCCCCGAAGCCGACCGCTCCTTCTACTCGGCGGCGACCTCGGACATCGAATACAAATATCCCTTCACCGACCCGAACTTCGGCGAACTCGAAGGCGTCGCCTACCGCACCGATTACGACCTGACGCAGCACCAAAAGTTCAGCAAAGTGAATCTCGAATACGTCGATCAGGAAAACAAGCGCCGCTACACCCCGCACGTGGTCGAACCCGCGAGCGGCCTGACGCGCGGCGTCCTCGTGCTTTTATGCGAAGGCTACCGCTATGACGAAAGCCGCCCCTCGCCCGAATGGCTCAAAATCAAGCCAAGCCTCGCACCGATCAAGGCCGGGATCTTCCCCTTGGTGAACAAGGACGGTATGCCCGAAGTTGCCGAAAAGCTTTACATGGACCTGCGCTGCAAATTCATGTGCCAATACGACGCAAAGCAAAGCATCGGCAAGCGCTATGCAAGAATGGACGAAGCCGGAACCCCCTACTGCATCACAATCGACGGCGATACGCTGAAGAATCAAACCGTCACCATCCGCGACCGCGACACCGCCCAACAAGAACGCATCGCGCTTGATCAGGTCAAAAACTACCTGACCGAAAAGCTAGGCGGCTAAGAGAACCATGCGCAAGGAGAAGGACATAATAACCAATGGTCATCCCGACGAAAGCCGGGATCCAGCGCGCCGCGTCTGCGGCGCATAAAACTCAATTCCGCTCCCCCTCGCGGGGAGGGACAGGGAGGGGGAGTTCCGCTGGCCCATCCGCCGACATTTAAGCCGACGCAAGCCAACGTAATCTCTCGCATTTCGAATAAACTAGGAGAAGTATCATGGCCGCACAAAAGCGTAAGTGGGTATTCAGTTTCGGAAATGGCAAGGCAGAAGGCCGCGCCGATATGCGCAATTTGCTCGGAGGCAAAGGCGCGGGTCTTGCCGAAATGTCGAACTTGGGCCTCCCCGTCCCTCCCGGCTTTACCGCGACCACCGAAGTCTGCACCCATTATTACGCGAACAAGAACAGCTACCCGAAGGAACTGAAGCCGCAGGTCGAAGCCGCGCTCACCCAAGTCGAAAAACTCACCGGCTCGAAATTCGGCGACTCCAAAAACCCGCTCCTCGTCTCGGTCCGTTCAGGCGCGCGCGCCTCGATGCCGGGCATGATGGACACAGTCCTCAACCTCGGCCTCAACGAAAAAACGGTTGAAGGCCTCAAGGAGCAAAGCGGCAATCCCCGCTTCGCCTACGACAGCTACCGCCGCTTCATCCAGATGTACAGCAACGTCGTCTTGGGCCTGGAGCACCACCTGTTCGAAGAAATCATCGAAGACGTCAAACGCGCCCGCAACCTCCGGCTCGACACCGACCTGACGGCAGACGACTGGAAAGAAGTCATCGCCTCCTACCTCGAAACGGTCAAGAAGCACCTCGGCAAGCCCTTCCCCCAAGATGTTTACGAACAACTCTGGGGAGCCATCGGCGCGGTCTTCGGCTCATGGATGAACACGCGCGCGATCACCTACCGCAAACTGAACGACATCCCCGAAGACTGGGGAACAGCCGTCAACGTGCAAGCGATGGTCTTCGGCAACCGGGGCGACGATTGCTGTACAGGCGTCGCCTTCACGCGCAACCCGTCAACGGGCGAGAACGCGTTTTACGGCGAGTACCTCGTCAACGCCCAGGGCGAGGACGTCGTCGCGGGCATCCGCACGCCGCAAAACCTCACCGTCAAAGGCAAAGAGGAGCAGAACGCCAAGCTCCCCGCGA
>CAZLIG010000085.1:2853-9386 GCA_964559415.1 uncultured Rhodospirillaceae bacterium | reverse complement strand
GATTCCGTCAAGCTGAGGCTTGAGCGCGAGCAGCCGCTGACGTTTCTTGAGTTCAATTACATGATTATGCAGGGATATGATTTTGTGGAGCTGAACAAGCGGTTCGGCGTGACCTTGCAGATGGGCGGTGCGGATCAGTGGGGGAACATCGTCAACGGCGTCGAGCTTGGGCGCCGGATGAAGAACCTCGAACTGTTTGGGTTAACAACGCCGTTGATTACGAAGTCCTCGGGCGAGAAGATGGGCAAGTCGGTTTCCGGGGCCGTTTGGATCAATAAGGAAAAGCTTTCCGCTTACGATTACTGGCAGTTCTGGCGAAACACGGAGGATGCCGACGTGGTGCGGTTCCTGAAGCTTTTCACGGATTTGCCGCTCGATGAGATCGACAGGCTCGGGAAACTTCGCGACGCAGAGATCAACGAAGCGAAGAAGGTTCTTGCCTTCGAGGCGACGAAGCTTGCTCATGGCGAAGAGGCGGCTCAGGCGGCGGCCAAGACTGCCAGCGAAGTTTTTGAAGGCGGAGGGAAGGCGGCGGATTTGCCGACTTTCACGTTCTCGTGCGGGACGAAGCCGTTGGTTATCGACGTTGTGGTTTCGCTCGGACTCGCTGCGTCGAAGGGCGAGGCGAAGAGGCTGATTGAGCAGGGGGGCATCAAGCTTAACGATGCTGCGGTTTCGTCGATTGCGACTGCGGTTGAAGACAAGGATATGGACTCGACAGGCACCGCCCGGATCAGCGTTGGGAAGAAAAAGCACGCGCTGGTGAAGGCTCAGTAGCGCACTGCTGACCTTTGGAAAATCGCTTCCATATCCGGGGTTTGACGGTATGATGGGCCGCGTTTATTAACCATTTGGACCTTTCGCGTGAGACACCCGGACACTACGCCTGCGCAGCTTATCGCCCAACAGGGGCAGGGTAACTCGTCGTGGGTTCTGTTGAGGCGGCTTATTCGTCGCTATCTACGGCCGCACACGAAACACTTTATTGCCGCTATGGTCTTTATGGCGGTTGCGGCGTCCATGCGCGGCGTTTTTACGCATACCTTGCAATATGTCGTCGACGGCATGATCGACCGGCGCGGACTCGTCTATATGGGGTGGGTTTGCGCCTTCATCATCGGAAGCTTCTGGCTGCGCAGCGGCACCGTTTATGTGCACACCATTTTTATGAATAAGATTGGGCAGCGGATCGTCGCGACCGTGCAGCAGGAGATGTGCGAACATTTGATGCGCTCGGATCTGGCGTTCTTTCATGGAAATGCCTCGGGTATGCTTGTGTCGCGCGTCATCAACGATGTGATGATTATGCGGCAGGCGGTGAACGAGTGCTTGCTTAATTCCTTCAGGGGCGGGCTTGAGCTGGCGTCGCTTATCGCCGTGATGTTTTATCAGGATTGGCATTTGTCGCTGATCGTGTTCGCGGTTTTCCCGCTTTCGGCTTATTATGTGGCAAGGATCGGCAAGAAAATCCGCAAGCTTGCTTCGAATACGCAGAGCGCCACGGGAGATTTGTCGGCGTTGCTTAATCAAGCTTTTCAGGGCGTGCGCCACGTCAAGGCTTACGGGAACGAGGAGCTTGAGGTGGGGCGCGTCAGGAGCCTGACGGAGACGATCTACAAGCTTTCACTCAAGGGCGTGAGGGTTTCGGCATTGACCGGGCCGGTGATGGAGGTTTTGAGCAGCGTCGCCATTGCCGCTCTTGTTATCTATGGATATTTGCAGGTCGAGCACGGAGTCAATACGCCCGGCGATCTTGTCGCGTTTATCGCTTCGTTTGTGCTTGCTTATGATCCGATGAAGAGGATGGGGCGAGTAAGCGCCCAGTTTCAAGCGGGACTCGCGGCGGCGGACAGGGTGTTTGCGCTGCTCGACGTGAAGCCGGAGATTGTCGATGCGCCGAATGCGTCGAGGCTTGAGGTTCGGGATTATTCTGTGGCGCTTGAAGAGGCTGTGTTTTCGTATCCGGACGGGACAAAGGCTCTCGATGGGTTGAGCATCAATGTTCCGCATGGGAAGACCGTGGCGATTGTCGGGTCGAGCGGGGCGGGGAAGTCCACCATCATCAATCTTATTCCCCGCTTTTATGACGTTCAGTCGGGAAGAGTATGCGTCGGCGGGGTCGATGTGCGCGACGTGACGATGAGCAGCTTGAGATCGAAGATCGCGCTTGTCAGCCAGGAGACAGCGCTGTTCGACGATACCATCCGGGCCAACATCGGGTACGGCAAGCTCGATGCCTCGCCGGAGGAGATTGAACGCGCAGCAGTGGGGGCTTCGGCGGATGGATTCATCGGGTGTTTGCCTGAAGGGTATGATACGCGCGTCGGGGAATTTGGCGTCAAGCTTTCGGGTGGACAAAGGCAGCGCATCGCTATTGCGCGCGCCATGTTGCGAAATGCGCCCATTTTGCTTCTGGATGAGGCCACTTCGGCGCTCGACAATGAGTCCGAGAGAGCGGTGCAGGCGGCTCTCAAGAAACTTCAGGAAGGGCGCACCACCATCGTGGTTGCGCATCGACTCTCGACAATTGTCGATGCCGATGTGATCGTTGTGCTTGAAAAGGGCAAGGCCGTCGAGCAAGGAACTCATGCCGAGTTGATCGCAAGAAGTGGTGTTTACGCGCGGTTGTACGGGCTGCAGGGCAATATTGCTTGAGTTAAGCGGTCTGCCATTTAAGATGGCCTAGTATTGATATTCGCAGCTGCCGGACTTGGTGCCGGTGTAGGTTACGATCAATCCCTTAACCGGACGGGTTGGGGCTGGGCAGTCTACTTTTTTCAGCGTTACTTGGATGCGGTCTGCGATCCTTACGAGCGGGCCTACGTTGGCGGGGACCGATGTGACCTTACACATCGCCCGGGCACGCAGGTTGTAGTCGTCTATCATGCCATCGTAGCGGACGGTGCTTCTGTGCGAAAGGTTGCGCCCGAAAAGATAATGGCCTTTGTTTGTGTAGAGCATACCCACTGGCGCAAGGTAGCAATTCCGTGAAATTTCTTTCGAAGACAGTCCAAGCTTTTTGCGGATCTTTTGGGCGTCGGCTTCGCTGAGGGTTGACTTGTCGCTGAACGAGATCGTGATGGCGTTCGGCAGGTTCTTGTTTTGCGGTTCCACAAAATCCGTCATGCTGATGACATAGGTCCGATGCGGCTTCTTTTTTTTCTTTTTTCCCAGAATTTCGAAGGTGGAGGTGTCGCGCTCTCCGACGGGAGGGGACTTGTACTCGGGGAGATCCAGTTTCGCATCTAGGGCGGCTTTCTCTGCTTCTTCCTTTTCCTGAGCTTCTTTCTCTTTATCGGAAGCTTTTGTTTCGTCTTGCTTTTTGGGGGGCATTAGGCCGAGGTTAGGGGCTTCGGTGCCTTTCGGGACGAGGACGTTTCCTGCCATTGCCGTGGCCGAAATCACTAAAATGCTTGTAAAAAGCCCCAAGCTCATAAGAAAATGACGGCGCATGGATATCTCCCCGCGTGTTTTCACTACCAAATTTTAAGAATGTGCGTGTAAATTCGGCAGATATGCAAGCTTATGTAATCAATAGTCAATAAATCGTCAATTGCGCAAAACTTTCGACAGGTTGTTGAAAAAATGAAGAAGTACATCTATTTGGGAATTTGTGCGCTCGTCGTTTTCTTGATTTTCGACGGGGCTGGGCATTCGCGCGCCCCGTTCAAAATGTCCACCTTTATGATCGTACGCCAGAACGGTACTACCATTCCTTTCAAGGCGGAAGTCGCTGCCAGCCGTAGCGAGCAAGCCTACGGGCTTATGTTCGCCAAGAAGCTTGAAACCGATACCGGCATGGTTTTTCCCTATGATCCGCCGCAAGAAGCTTCTTTTTGGATGAAGAATACGTTCATTCCTCTCGACTTGCTTTATGTCAAGCCAAACGGGACCATTGGAAAAATCGTTTCCAATGCAAAGCCGAAGGATGAGACGCCAATGCCTTCTCCGGGGCCTGTATCGGCGGTTATCGAGATTAACGGCGGACTTGCCGAGAAGCTTGGCGTGCGGGTTGGAGACAAGGTGGACTCTCCGGTTATCCTTGTCGGCGAGTCTGTCGCTCCTACCGTTATTCGAGAAGAAGAGTAGTAAATCCAGCGCTTACGTGTTAAGAATTGCCCCGATCTTAGTCAATTTCGAGGGGAATTCTTATGTCCGCTGATCCATCCTATAATGATCGCAATCTTGCCATGGAGCTTGTTCGCGTCAGCGAAGCTGCCGCCCTTTCCGCGTCCCTTTTGGTTGGGCGCGGCGACGAGAAGGCGGCAGATCAGGCGGCGGTCAACGCCATGCGCCGTGCACTCAATATTCTCGATATCGAGGGGACCGTGGTGATCGGGGAAGGCGAACGTGACGAAGCCCCAATGCTTTACATCGGCGAGAAGGTCGGTACGGGGAGGGGGCATAAGGTCGATATTGCGCTTGATCCTCTTGAGGGAACCTCTATTACGGCCCGCGGCGGAGCCAACGCGCTTGCGGTCGTCGCCTTGGCTCAGGCAGGCGGGTTTCTTCATGCGCCAGACGTTTATATGGACAAGATTGCTATCGGTGCGGGGCTGCCCGATCATGTTGTGGATCTTGATGCTTCTCCGGCGGAGAACGTCAAGAATCTTGCCAAGGCCAAGGGCGCGGAGGTTTCGGATATTCAGGTTTGTATTCTCGAAAGGCCACGGCATAACGAGCTTATCGCGAAGGTGCGCGAGACAGGCGCTCGGATTATGTTGATCGGAGACGGCGACGTTTCGGGCATTATTGCGACTTCACAGCCTCATGCGGGGGTCGATCTATACCTTGGTTCGGGCGGCGCGCCTGAGGGCGTTTTGGCAGCAGCGGCCTTGCAGTGCATCGGCGGGTTTATGCAGGGACGCTTGATTTTCCGTAATGACGACGAGCGCGGCCGGGCTGCCAAGGCAGGCATTAAGGACTTGAACCGTAAGTACGAGATGAACGATCTCGCTCATGGGGATGTCATGTTCTCGGCTACGGGAGTTACCAACGGGGCGATGCTCAAGGGTGTGCGCAGGTTTGCGGGCGGGGCTGAGACGCATACCGTCGTTATGCGGTCGAAGAGCGGAACCGTGCGCTATATCGAGGCGCACCACAACTTCCGCCGGAAGCCGTTCGTTGAAGGCTAGCCCGGAGTCGGCTGGGGAGCTTGGGGTTTAGTTCCCTTTGCTCCCGGACGGCCAGCTATATCACTCCCCAGAGAGCCTAGCGTACTTGCTATTGTCGTTACGGCGACTGCGGCGAGCATGAATTCGATGACTTTGAAGAACATCCTGTATCCTCCGTCCGGGCATTATAACCGAAGAATGCGGTTATATTTTTGCGTTGTGCCGGACTGAGATTTCAGACTGTTGGCTTTGTCAGGTCACAAGTTTTTGAAGGTTGCGAAGGCCCCAATTAATCAGGCGCACAGGTGCGCTTTTTTTGTTTTGTTCAGCAATTTCTTCCTGCGACCTGGTGATGATTTCGTCCACATTGGACTTCTTCAGCGTTTCGCCATCGTGCAAAATGAAATTGGATGCGGTTACGTCGGCTTCAACCGTCGAGTTAGTGCCGAGATGAAAGTCCGAAATATTGGCGTTCTTTCCGACCGTTACGAAATCTGTTGCCGTCCCGTTGATAAGTGTGGCGCCGTCTCCGACTTTAAAATCTTGTCCAGCGGTCACGTTATCAGCAACAACATTTTGGCCAATATCGGCGCTCTTGCCAAACACACTTCGATTTCTGATGATCGAGCCTTCGCCGACCGTGCTGTCATCGGGAACGAAAGAGTTCAAGATTTGGCAGTCGGGTGAGATTGTAACTTTTTTGCCTACAAGGCTCTTATATACGGTCGTGTTGCTTCCGATAACGGTTTCTTCATCAATGTACTCGCACTGGTCGATTGTAACTTTTTCTCCGTTCTTCTCGCCGATAGTGACACCGGCCTTGATCATACTGGATGTGATTTCATAAGGGCCGTAGATTTTCGTTTCCCTCACATTCATACTGCGCTTGTTGCCTTTGACTTCGTAGCTTGAGCCTTCGTCGCCAGTAACGGTCGAGTAGCTTATCGAACTGGTGCCGCTTTTGCTTCCCTCTAGGCGAGTATTCGGGCCGATGTCCACTTGGGGGCCTAGGGTCGTCTTTTCGCCGCCGACGATGGTAACTTTGCCTTTGGTTGTAACGTCTTTGAACCATTCGATATTGCCCGATTTCTTCGTTTGGTCGGATAGTTCGACATTGAGCTCGGTTAAAGCATCGTTTTGATTGGAGTGCGTTACGCTTTTTTTAAAGTCTTCCTTGTCCTCGTCGTCGACGTCTTCGTCGATTAATTTCCAAGAGCCGTTGCTCGTGTACTCATACAGCCGTGATTCATTGAAATTGAGTTTTTCCAGATTGCGGAGGCTGTCTCCGTCCCAATGGAAAGCTTCCTTGTCGTCTTCATCTATCTTCTCCCAGCTGCCCGTATTGGTGTCGAGCTTGTAAAATTTCTGGTCTTCTCCGTCCCACTTGTAATCTTCATGATCGTACTCGAAAAAGAAATT
>CAZLIG010000085.1:0-2843 GCA_964559415.1 uncultured Rhodospirillaceae bacterium | reverse complement strand
AGGACCTAAGGAGGATGCGCTTGCGACCGGGCAGAAATCGAAGTTTTTCAGGGCTACTTTTGCGTCCTCAACGGAGGCGGTCGGAAGCTTCAAATATTTCGCGGCATTCTCGGGAATGACTTTGAGTTCCTTGCCGAGGGTTTTTGCTAAGCCATTGTCGGAGTGGTCATACGCAATTGCAGCGAATGCGCTTGCCGCGAGTATGCAAGCGCAGGCAAATACGGCGGCTGCTTTGCCTTCCGAAGGTTCGTTGCCGGAGGTTTGAGCTTTCTGAACGTTTCCGAAGGCTTCTATAATGGCGTCCGTGTCTAGTTTTTCCCCATCTTGGGGATACACTTGCCAGTAAGTTGTGATGGGGCCTACGACCTTTATTTTGATGCTAGGGTTCCTATTGTCGTGGGCTGCGGAGTTCTTTGGCGCTGAGCGGATGGCGGTGTCAATTTTTTCGCCGTCGCTTGCGGGGGTGCTGAGTTCTAAAAAAGACTTTTTTAGTTCCGTGAAAAGCTTCTTTGCCTTCTCAAATTGGGTGTCAGCCATATCGACCTCGGGTAAAGAGCAAAAAATATTGTGGGATCTAATGTATCAAATGGAAGGGGGGCAATTAAATCAAAATTATAGGGTAAAAATACTTTTGGCACAAAAAAGCCGCTCCTAAACGAGCGGCTTTTTGTTGAAATATCAGAGATTAAGCTTTTTCTTTCTTCTTCTTCTTGGCGTCGGATGCCGTGGTTGTGAGCTTAATCTTTTCGGCGGGGGCTTCGGCTTTTGCTTCTTTCTTGCCCGTCAGGCCTGCGAAGCGCTTGTTAAACTTATCCAACTGGCCGCCGCGGTCGACCATGCGGTGCATGCCGGTCCATGCGGGGTGGACTTTCGGGTCAACGTCGAGGTGCAGCTTATCGCCGTTTTTGCCGTACGTGCTGCGCGTGACGAATTCCGTCCCGTCGGTCATTATGACGGTGATATCGTGATAATCGGGATGAGTGTTCTCTTTCATTTTCAATCTTCCTATCTTGACCCCAATAGGGGGCCTTTGGGTCTTTATGCTGCCCTGAAACGCGAGGCCTTCTTCTAGGAAAACATTAGCCAAATTGCAAGTGCTACTGTTAAAAGCGAAGGTGATTTGGACCAAAAAAGGTTAAAAACGTTCTCAAATGGCTCGTTGGTACTGCGATCTTGCTCCCAACCACCCCGTGCACGCGGGATATCATAACACGGAATACGGCTTTCCCGTGGCGGACGAACGCATCCTTTTCGAGAGGCTTTGCCTTGAAATCATGCAGGCGGGGCTTTCTTGGGAGATTGTGCTTAAGAAACGGGCTGCGCTTAACAGGGCTTTCGATGGGTTTAGCCCGGACAAGGTGGCCTCGTATGGGGCAGTTGAGGTTGAGAGACTGTTGTCGAACGACGGGATTATTCGGAACAGGCTTAAGATTTACGCGATCATTGCCAATGCAGGGGTTGTTGTGGGGTTCAGGAAGTCACACGGCGGCTTCGCCGGTTGGCTTGAGGCTCACCATCCGAGAGAGCAAGCCGACTGGGTGAAGCTTTTTCGAAGGACTTTCAAGTTTACCGGCGGGGAAATCACCGGCGAGTTTCTGATGAGCATTGGGTATTTGCCCGGCGCGCATGAGCCGGATTGCGAGGTATTCAAGAAGATCGCGACGATTGGACCCGCGTGGGCGAACCGTGAAGTGGGTTAGCGGTCGTAGGGTTTAGCTTGGGACTCGGCGTGCGTAAGTGGGCGGCTTGGCGTTAGTTTTTCTGTAAAATCCTTGCAGGATTCGGGATGCTCCGGAAGTTCATGAAGCTTCCCGTCATTGAATCTCGCGAAGCTCTTTTTGAGTTTTAGTGGGATCACGTTAAAGAGCCTGTAGTATTCGGGCAGCGTCACGTAGCCTTTGACATGATACGGGTTAATGCGCATTCCGTAGGCGTGGGTTAGGGTGATTCCGCATTCTTTGAGTTCATCGAAGACGCTATAGCCTGTTTTCGGGTCCGACACGATTACGATAGGCGGCTTTGTGGGAAAGCTGTTGCTTTGGTCGAGTCTTCCTATCCAAAGATCGAGCTTTGTTTCGTGGTATATATCGCTAATGACTTGCACCGATGCAGCATCGATCATCTTTTCGCAAATTTCGAATTCGTTCAGCGGTCCCTTGGCTGCGGGTCGCTTAAGCAGCCAATTCGCCGAGGATGTGACTGCACCCGAGATGCCGGTGGAATATTTATCCGGCGGCCAATAGGAGATGGCCTTAAAGGTGTGCACAGGAAAGCCACTGTCGAAAGAGGCGGTCGGTGTAATCCAGTGCGTTTTGTCGTTCTTGGCCATGCAAGTCCGCTAATTCTTGGGTTTTGAGACTTCAAGTGACTACGAGAGGGATTGATGCCCTCTGTCTGTTGGTCAGCGAAAGGCATATCAGCTAAGAAAGCAGCTCCCGTCATAACTGAACCCCTCATAATCTTGCGCAGTATATTTTTACATTTCGTGAAACTATACAGCAATGTTTTGGTAAATAAACGCGTGGGTTAGCTTAATCGGGAGGCGGCGACTTTATCCTTAAATCTTCTCAAATGATAACGGCAGGCGGGGCGGGAGGCGGACAGGTTATGTGTGAGCGCTGGAGCATTATTGCGGTCAAATTCGGTTTTTGCCATGAGAATAACCGTTTCGGCTTCCTTGGCGTTTCGGGCGAGGAAAATGTTTTTATCGGCCAGAGCGTAACGGTTCTTTTGAAGTTTCGCGAAGTCTTCGTCGCCAAGGATGCATTTGATGCCTGCCAGCATCGCGGGATCTTCTCCAACGAAGAGGAGGGTTTTGTCATTGGCTGCGTTGTTAAGCGGGT
>CAZLIG010000084.1:0-9430 GCA_964559415.1 uncultured Rhodospirillaceae bacterium | reverse complement strand
CCGTCATCCTGAAGTTCCTGCAACGTCAGATCGGCTTCGCGAACGATGTCAGCCTTCCACTTGATGAGCTTGTTCCGGAAATACTCAAGCATAACCGGATTCATGTACGGTTCTTTCTCGGTGGGCTTATAATTAGGCGGAACGGTAACGCTGATCATGAAAAGCTCCCTGTAAAAGTATCCGCACCATCGCGGGAAGAGGAAGATAGGAGAACCAGCCTCAACAAGTCAACGCAGGATGAAAGCTGCTTTTTCTCAATAAACTCATCGGGTTGATGAGCCTGTTCGATAGACCCCGGGCCGCAAACCACGACATCGCTCCCTAGTTCCTGAAAAACGCCTGCTTCCGTCCCAAACCCCACCGCCTCGACCCGGACATCCTTGATAACCTTCTGAAGCGCCTCAACTCCTCGGTTCGCGCCGACTCCGATAAACGGCGGATAGTCAAACAAGGTGACGGTCTCCATTCTAGCTTTAGGCGCAAAGGCAGTAAAGCGGGGCGCAAGCCGAGCTTGAGCCAACGTCTCGATCTCCGCCTTGACGTCGCTTGCAGTCTCGCCCGGATGAGCCCTAACCTGCCAAAGAAGCTCACACTTCTCGGCAATAATATTTTCCGCCGTCCCGCCGTTGATAATCCCAAGATTAAGCGTCGAATACGGCACCTCGAATCTGGAGGGCCTAATCGGACTCTGTTTCTTCTTCTGCTGCAAGGCGGTGATAACGCCCACGAACTCCGCCATAAGCTCGATAGCATTAACCCCTTTATCCGGCTCGCTTGAATGCCCCGGAACACCGGTAATGGTTGTCCTGAAAGCCGAACATCCCTTGTGTTGATCAATAAGGTTGAGCCCCGTCGGCTCCCCAAGCCAAACCCAGTCGGGCTTAACCCCTTTTTCTTTCAGAACCTCGGTCAAACGGACCACGCCCCAAAAATCCGTCTCCTCATTACAGGTCAGCGCCAAATGAAAGCACCCTCCTGTCTTAGCGGCGACAAACTCCGGAACAAACGCAAGCGCACAGGCAATAAACCCCTTCATATCCGCAGCCCCGCGCCCGAAAAGCTTCCCTTCGCGCAGCTCAAGCTTGAAAGGATCGGAAGTCCATTTTTGATCTTCGACAGGCACAACATCCGTATGCCCCGCCAGCACAATGCCCGGACGGCCCTCAGTTCCTACCGTCGCCCACAAACAGGCTTTCTCGCCGCTCTCGTCGGCAATAATCTCGCTCCTAACGCCATATCCATCCAGATAATCGCGAACCCACTCAATGCACGCCCGGCTAGACTTCGACGAAACGGTGTCGAAGGAAACAAGCTTCGCAAGGATTTCTTCAACTGTGGACAAGGGCATCCCTCACGCTAAGAGCCGTAAACAGAAGCACTGTGCCGGATTCCGTAGCGGCAAACAAGGCATCTCCCCCCGCATTCCACGCCAACGCATTGATCGCGGCCCCCGATGGAGGATTAATCATAATCTCCATCCGCCCATCGAGCGGCCCGAGAATGATCATCCCATCGCTATATCCCGCCGCCACCATGTCCTCGTCAGGATGCGGCGCGACAGCGGTTACCAGCCTCCCCTCCGCCCCGCCAAGCAAAAGCGGCGGCTTTCCCCAAGGCCCGCCTCCCGAAAACGGCCAGCAAACGACCTGCTCTGCGCCCGAGGTAGCCAAGAATTTGCCCCGCGCCGTAAACGCCATCGACTTCACCTTGGAGGCATACCCCTGCATCTGCATTTCTTTATTGCCGTCCGACAGCTTCCATCCGTGCAGCGCGTTGTCCTGCATACTGGTCAAAATCGACTGGCTGTCTGGACTCCAAATCAGCCCCAAATGCGACCCTTTCCACTCAAGCGTCTCAGCCTCCGCGCTTTTAGAATTAAGCCACCAGAGGGAAACACCATTGTAATGGCTCACCGCCAACCGCTTGCTGTTCGGACTGATCGCAACAGCCCCCGGACTGCTAGGCACCAAAAGAAGAGGATCGAACTTCTCCTTCCCCTCCTCATCAAGCACATGAATCTGCTTCCCCGCATTGTAGGCCCTGAACTTCCCGTCGGCGGATGAAGCCACATGATCGATCCATTTCCCCTTATGCTCGGCAAGCACATTCGTCTCGCCAAGATTGGGATCGATAATCACAACCTTCCCATCGTCCCCGCCCGAAAGAAAAGCATGATCGTCCGCATCGGGAACCATGCAGAGCGAAATCCCCTCATGCACCTTGACGCTCTTAACCTTCGCCGCCTCATCGCTAGCCGGAAGCAACTGAACCGTCCCATCCGCCAGCGCAATCCCCACCCATTCGCTATTCCGATTAACGCAAAGCGAAAGCACCGAAGCCTCAAATTTCCACTGATTAAAAACCGCCGATTTCATGTGTCTCCAAGCCCAGTTGCACTTCTTAACCAAACACACCGCACAAAATTTTTGAAACTATTTGCACTGTTCCACTACCCCTCTATTATGCGCACAAATTCGCATAAGTGTATTTTTTAGGACATAACTAATGAAAATCATAAGCAATTTCACTGCTAAACTCTACGAAAGCTTCAACAACGCGAAAACGGCAGTCACCGGCAGCATAAAGAAAGGCGAGGTCTTTACTCCCTCTTTCGCAGCACACGCAGCAGGTCTTCTGAGCGAAGCCTTCGCCCCCGGATTGTATAACATAGTGGCCCTTCCCATGGCCGCCGCAGGCAAAGTTCTCCAAAACGCAGATTATGCCCTCTCAAGCCGCAAGCACTTTAACGAGGTCGCGATGATAGGGATTGGTGAGTTCCTAAACGTGCGCACCTTGCTTATTTTGGGCACAGGTGCCGCCCTCACGGTTGCGGCGTCTGGCTGCCTTTCCGACGTGAGAGTTGAAGGAGACAACAACACGATCGGCGGCACGATTAAAGGAAGCAACATCACCTTCGCCGGGGACGTTCTTGTTCAAAAAGGTGCCGTTATCAGCTGCGACGATTCCTACTTCAAAGACTGCATTATTAATAGCGACGCCCGCCTTTATGGCACTGGCCTAAAAGTCGTTGGCGGTGTAATTGGCGCTCCAAACAACAATTATTTTTCAGAGGCATACGTATCCTGCTTAAATACCAGTTTCGAAAACTGCGTCATTCACAATGGGGCAGACATCGAATGCGATGAATCGCGCTTCGTGAGATCGTCTGTGACAGGTGAAGTTAATGGGAGAGACAGCGAATTTATTGACTCCATCATCCAAAAGAACTCCCGTGTCAACACCGGTTGGGCTATTAAACCGACAATCATGCAGAACACATCCTTCGGCGAAAACTCGGCATGTCAAAGCGGTAACTACTTCGACCAATGCGAGATCAAAAAAGATGTAAACATTGCAGATTATAACCACATGGTAAACGTAACCGCCGAAAACGATAGTTCTGTCGGCAGCAACAATGACCTAAAGGACGGAATTATTAAAAGTGGCGCGAACGTCGGTTCAAAATGGGCAAGCAGAGGCATCAAAGCGATAAACTTTGTTTTCAAATAGTCGCGGCAAAGCCATACGCAACGTCATCCCCGCGAAGGCGGGGAACCCCCATTTATTTTTCCTGATTAACTCTAAGCGCGCAAGTCACGGTGCCCTTCAGGCGAAGGCCCATGCTCCGGTCTTGGCACCGCATTTCCCGAAACAAGCCTCTCAACCTCCTCCGGATAATCCGTAATAATGTCGATCTCAAGAGTCGGATAGCGCTCTTTGAGTTCAAGAATATGCTCGATCTGCGTCTTCGCAACCCTGCTCGCGTCCGAGTCCTTCTCGGGATTTTTCTCATTCAGCGCCCACGTCCGAATGGCAATCCCATTCCGCGCGCAGTACCGCACAGCACCCCGCCCCTCCTCCGTCATCAAACTATCGATGCAAGGATGTACGGCAGCAATGTCTTGCCTGAATGCCTTGGCGACGTTCTCTTCGGTAAATTGCATATAACGGTCCAGAGCATCAGGATAAACGCTGTCCTCCTCGCCTCCATGTGGACTTAACCGCCCCGGCTCCGCGAAAAGCTGAGCCACACGAACGTGCGGCATATTCGCTCTAGGCCTCCCGGACTTTTCCTTAAGCACCTTCCTTATCTCCATGATGTTCGAATTGGCGAAAGATGACCAAATAATCCTTTCAAGCATGGCGTCCGGCGTAAGCTGAGCCAATTTCTCCACAAGCGAAGGCTTTCTCGACTCCGCCATAAAGGTGCCGATAGTCCCCTTGATCTCGACATTCACAACCGCACTGGGATAATCGCGCATCAAACTTATCAAATCCTCATAAGTCAAAAACGGAGCCGTCCTGCCGCCAAGCCCGGTCTTGAGACGCTTCATCTCCGCGAACGTCTTCCTGCTCACATACCAGTTGTCGTCGCCAGCCTCAGCGCCTTTGCGTGCAGCCCTCTCGCGAGCATTCTTCGCGACTGCATTATGAAAACCAAGATCATCCGTATGCGTAACAATGACGCGCCCATCCTTTGTCATCGTCACATCGATCTCGACAGCAAACCCGTTTTTGAAGGCCCACTCCACCGCCTCCCGGGAGTTCTCGGGAGGAAGCTCTTTCAGTCCCTCCCCCTTGGCATCCGCCGCATCCTGCGGCCCGATATCCGTCACGCCGCGTCCACGATGAGCAAAAATATGAATGGCTGGTTCCGTCATCTCTCCCCCTCTGCTGCACACTGCACCATGACACACACAACATAAAAACCGAAGGCCCCCGATCAAGCCCCCTTTAAGGATTCTCCCGCATCGCCAACTCTTTGCATCCCTTTTGAACCGGCTTCCTCCTGCTAAGAAGGGGCGTCTGCACCCGGAACCCATCGCATGAGAAAAAAATGCTCATTACTTCCTGCCTCGCGAAACCCTACGCGTTCATAAAGCTTTTTTGCTTCGTGATTGGCTTTCAGCACTTCGAGGTTTACGCAAACCTTCGCTCGCTCCGCTTCAGAAAAAACAGACCGTAAAAGGTGTTCTCCGATTCCCCTTCTTTGATACTCTGGACTAACCTGAATCTGAATGATCATCCACGGCGCCGACTGGCAATCCACTTTTAAAAGACCGATATCGCGCCCATTCAAAGTAACGACCCGCGCACACTCAAACCGATAATGAAGGCGTTCCTTCTGGGCCTCGGCCTCATATGGAATACCCTCGTCCTCATAATGCGCACGCATAGTCGCTTCTCTAAGCTTCGTCAGAAAAGGAACATCCGTTTCCACCGCTGGCCGAAATCCGATCGCCTTCATCAAACCGCGCCCCCTTTCAACCCCAACGCCTTCCCAACCTCCGCCATCGTGTTACACACTGTCTCCGCCCCCTCCCGAAGCAGTGCCTCGCCATGCCCCGCGCGGCAATGACTCGCCCCTGCAAAACCAAAAACGCGCATCCGCGCAGCCAAGGCCGCGCGCACACCCGGAATACTGTCCTCGATCACCACACAAAGCGCCGGATCGACCCCCATCCGCTCTGCCGCAAACAAAAACAAATCCGGCGCAGGCTTTCCGCGCTTAACCTGATGCGAACTGAAAACATACGGATCGAAAGTGTCCCAAAGCCCTACTTGCACTAACGTGCGCCGCAACGTTTGCGGCCCGCTTCCCGACGCAACGCATTTTTTCGGCAACGAAGCCACGACCCTTTCGACCCCATCGACAGCCTTAAGCCCGTCATCCGAAGCCTTCGCCGCCTCTGCATGGACCTCGTCCCAGAAGTTCTCCGGCACCTTGATCCCAAACTTCTCCTCAATCCTTACAGTCGCCAACGGCCTGCTGATCCCCACACACTCTTTGAGAACCAAGTCGAGCGAGACTGAAATGCCAAGCTTCGCCAAGGCACTAACAACCGGCGCATTCGCAACGACTTCGCTGTCCACAAGCACGCCGTCGCAATCGAAAATCACGAGATCAAACCCGGAAATGAGAAACCTCCCTTACCAAAATTAATCACACATCCATCAAACTCACTTGGAAAATGGTTACTCTGTATTAATCATAACCCGCAAAGGTTGCGTTAATAGCGGATGAATATTCCAAAAATTATTTCGAGGATACAAGCCCCGAAAGTGTTCTTTTCGCATAGTCAACAGCTTCATCGGTGGTATGATAGAGAAATATTTATAGGGGACCAAAAAATGAGAAACTATCACGAACTCAAAGATGACCCTCAACTGACGCCCGCGCCGGTCCCCACCGGAAAGCCCGAACTCGACAAGGGCCTTAAAACCACCGCCGAACAGGAAGCGAAGCCCGCTCAACTATCGCCTCAACATCGCCGGAACCTGGCCGCCATGAAGGACCAAGCCATGGTCCCCGAGCAGCCCAAACCAACAGGCCGCGTCCCCGAACTCGAGGCCGCTCCCGCTCACGAACAGAAGCTCGAGAACAAAAAAGACGAGAACCCGCAGCATAAAAAGAACAGGCTCCTGGCCCCCGGCCAGGCGATGTAGTCGAAACGCTGGGCAGAACTCAAGTGCTCAGCGGGTTCTCGTGCATCCTCTGTTGGTAATCCAAACTAATCTATTCACGGCAGTAGGTTTTGTTTGTTCCTACGCCACACAAGCCGCAAACCCCTCTCGCAACGCCCGCTCATCCAGATTGCGCCCGATAAACACCAACCGGCTCGCGCGCCGTTCGTCTTTAGTCCAGGGCAGCCGGTTCGTCCCGTCCATCATCATATGCACCCCCTGAATGACCATGCGGTTTTCGCAACCGATCAAATCGAGGATGCCCTTGTAGCGAAGCAAATCCTGCCCCTTGTTGGCACGCAAATCCGAAATCCACTGCTCGAACTTGGCCGGATCGAGCGGATTGGATGAAATAAGCGAAACGCTGGAAATCGTTGTGTCATGCCTGCTTTCGCACTCATGCTCATGCTCGTGTTCATGCTCATGATGATGCCCGCACGAGCAATGTCCGCACGAACAAGCGTCACCGTGCTCATGCGCGTGATCATCCTCGCCCTTAAGGAAATCCGGATCGCGCTTCAATATCTCGTTGAGATCAAAACTACCCACCCCCAAAATCTTGTCGAGCGAAACATCGCACTGCGTCGTCTTAATAAGCTTCGCAAACCTGTTGATCCCCGCAATCGAACGCTCGATCCGCGCCATCTCCTCGGCGTTCACCAAATCGGCCTTGTTCAAAAGAATGATGTCGGCAAAAGCGATCTGATCCTCCGCCTCTTTGGAATCCTTAAGCGAGATCGGCAAATGCTTGGCATCCACAACGGTCACGATGCTGTCGAGCTTCGTCTTCGCCGCAACCTCTTCGTCGGCGAAAAACGTCTGAGCGACAGGAGCAGGATCGGCAAGCCCCGTCGTCTCGATCAATATCCCGTCAAGCGCCCCCGCCCTCTTCACGAGGCCCGAAATCACGCGGATCAAATCCCCCCGAACGGTGCAGCAAATGCACCCATTGTTCATCTCGAACACCTCTTCGTCCGAGCTAACAATCAACGACGCGTCGATCCCCTGCTCGCCGTATTCATTGACGATCACGGCATATTTCTTCCCGTGTTTTTCCGACAGAATGCGGTTCAATAGCGTCGTCTTCCCGGCCCCGAGAAATCCCGTCAACACGGTCACAGGTATCTGGCTCATTCATTTCCTCTTGATACGAAGGCTTCTTTACAGCTGCGTTTTCATAAAAGAAAACCCAGCCCAAGTCCAAAGATAATCCCCCAAAACAAAAAACGGCACCCCGAAGGATGCCGTTTTTAGAGCTCGAATAAAGCTTATCAGGCCGCCTTACGGCGCTTGCCAAAAGCCAACGCCACCAGACCGGTGCCGAACAAGGGCAACGCCGCCGGAAGCGGAACTTGGCTCACGGAAGCAAGCACAACAAAAGAGCCGTCGTTGTCATCCCGATTGATATCGTTCACGAACAAATAAAGATTTCCCGCAATCGGAGCCTCCCCTTCAAGATAAGACCCCAAAACAAACGCAAAAGCCGTACCCGGATCGAACTCGGGATCATTCGGAGCGATCTCTGAAAGAATGCCGATCAAGCTGCCGTAGTTGGCAGCGCCATATTCAAAATAGCCGTCTTCGTTAATGCTAAGCCCACCGGCACCGAGGGGGATTTTGCTGAACTTCGTCGCCCCAGGCCCAAACCAATCATATGCCTCGCTCCCAGCCTTCGGAGCCGAAAGAATAACGCCGTCCGGATCGGTAACGTAATTCCCGTTGTCAATAGCAAGGTTAACAGCGCCCCAAGCCTCCAGCGTGGCAAACTGCCCGGCCTCGACATGAATCCCGGTATCCGTATACTCATCGGCGGCATAGACGACGCCATTGTAGGTATCGACCGTCGCAGTCACAGCGCGGGCGCCGGAAGGCGCAAAAGCCGTAAAAAGCGCAAATAACGCGACAAGAATCTTACGCATAAAAACCCCTCCGGGATAAGTCATTGAAATTGCAATAAAACGCAACTTTCACGCGACAACCCTACCGGATTCGAAACGAACAGTCAAAATGTTTCTTCGATGTGCAATAAAATCGAAAACCTCCTTTGGACATCCAGATTCCCCTTGCCTTTTTACCCCATAAAAGCCTACAAAAACCCCGCCTTAGGGATAGTCCCAAGGCAATAAAAACTCACGCGTGCTTGGCTCGCGCAGTAAATCCTGCGATGCGCCGTCCGGTGTCGGAAACGATACGAAAAGCACGCGGCGGATCAACCGGAGAAAGGAAGTACTCAAATGACGATGCCCGTCGTTACCCTGCGTCAATTGTTCGAAGCAGGCGTCCATTTCGGCCACAATACGCGCCGTTGGAACCCCAAAATGCAATCCTATCTGTTCGGCGTGCGCAATAGCGTGCACATCATCGACCTCGAGCAGACGGTCCCGATGTTCCAGCGCGCCCTTCAGGCGTTGCGTGACACAGCCGCCAGCGGCGGTCGCGTACTGTTCGTCGGCACGAAGCGCCAGGCGCAGGAGAAGGTTGCCGAAGCCGCCAAGCGTTGCGGCCAATACTACGTCAACCACCGCTGGCTTGGCGGTATGTTGACGAACTGGAAGACCATCTCCCAGTCGATCAAGCGTCTCCGCGACATCAACGATCGCCTCGAAAAAGAAACCAAGAAACTGACGAAGAAGGAAGCCCTTCAACTGACGCGCGCCCGCGACAAGCTTGAGAAAGCCTTGGGCGGCATCAAGGACATGGGCGGCCTCCCCGACCTGATCTTCGTGCTTGACACGCTCAAGGAAGACATCGCGATTGCGGAAGCCGTAAAGCTGGGCATCCCTGTCGTCGCGATTGTGGACAGCAATTCCGATCCGTCGAACGTCACGTTCGCGGTTCCGGGCAACGACGACGCCTCGCGTGCAATCGATCTGTACTGTGAGTTGGCGTCCCAAGCTGTCCTCGACGGCATCGAAGCGGAAATCGGAGCGACCTCGAAAGACGTTGGCGAAGCCGCCGTCGTCCC
>CAZLIG010000083.1:7856-9507 GCA_964559415.1 uncultured Rhodospirillaceae bacterium | reverse complement strand
TGCGCTTTAAAAACAGTCCCCCAACCCGATAAAACCTTTCCTTCTGCACTGGCCCGGCTTTCCAAGTACAGCGTTCTCGAATACGCTTTAAAAACAGTCCCCCAACCCGATAAAGCCTCTCCTTCTGAACTGGCCCGGCTTTCCAAGTGCTGCATTCTCGAATGCGCTTTAAAAACAGTCCCCCAACCCGATAAAACCTTTCCTTCTGCACTGGCCCAGCTTTCCAAGTACAGTGTTTTTGGAATCAGTATTGATAATGATTATCAATCGCAGTATCATCGCCATAAGAGGTCAAGCAGCAAGAGGAGAACACATACGTTTCAACGCGGCAGACGCGCCGCATGATGGATGGAGGCTCAAATGTCCAACTCGGATGCCTTCTATGAACTCGTGGCCTACTTTTTATGTTTGCCGGACGAGGATGAAGAAACGGAAGCGGGAAGGGATGAATTTTTCGACGATAACCAGGATCAAAAGCTTCCGATAATGGCCCAGAACAGCCGTTACGTGCAAGACGCACTCGCTCCCAGTGCGCCTCAATTGGGGTAGAAGGAGAGAAAGGAAGAGAATGCCGTTGCCAAAGCTGTATCCTTGCGTCGCTCTGGTTGTTTGTGCCCGGACACGAATAAGCCGAGAGCCGGAAAAGCTTGAAGATCCTCACGGGCACCCCGAACCCCCGACGGACTCCATCCTCTACGACTTTTTTGTCCCCAACTGGCCGAAGCCCGCCTAACGTCGCCTTAACTTGGGTAAAAGCAAAGGCCCCGTCTCCGAGAACGCGATCCCAAGCAGGATCATCGCGCATCCCGTCAGCGTCAAGGGCGAGGGCCGCTCATGAAGCAATGCCATTCCCGCCAACGCCGCAAAAACGCTTTCGAGGGCCATAATGAGCGCCGCCTCCGCCGGAGGCGTATGCCTCTGAGCGAAAATTTGCATCGTAAAAGCAACGCCGCCCGAGAGCAGCCCCGCATAAAGAATGGCTGGGAGGGCGATGAGCACCCCCTGATAAGTCGGGTCCTCGAATATCAAACTCGCCGCAAGCCCAAAGACAGCCGTGATGCAGAACTGGATAAACGAGAGAAGATAAGGCCTCGCGTGCCTGCTCAAAAACATGGGAACCAAAGCAATGATCAGCGCCCAAGCCGCATCCGAGATGATAATGTAGATATCGCCAATGACCCAAGGCCCTTGACCCGCGCCCGCCAAAAGCCAAGCCCCGAAAACGGAGATACCGCAAGCCGCAACCACGATTGGCGTCGGTTTCTCGCGCTTAAGCAGCCAAACCGCAATCGGCACAAAAACGACGTAAAGCGAAGTCAAAAATCCCGCATTCGTCGCGGTAGTGGTGACCAACCCGATTTGCTGAAGCGTAGTTGCGGCAAACAGGCAAAGGCCAATCGCGCACGCAAGCCCAAGATCGAGGCGATTGACGCTCTTCTCCCGATTGTTCGCCTCCATCATGGCCAGCGGTAAAATCGCGACCGCCGAAAGAAGGAACCGCAGTCCGACAAAAGAGAGAGGCCCTAAAGCCTCGTTGGCGAGCTTCTGGGCGATAAACGCCGTGCCCCAAATAAACGAAGCGATGAGAAGCAAAAGATCGGCGCGCAAGCGGTTCATAATCAGCCAGCATGGTTAACTGAGCGGGCGACTT
>CAZLIG010000083.1:1002-7846 GCA_964559415.1 uncultured Rhodospirillaceae bacterium | reverse complement strand
TCCACCGAGATGCGCAACAAAAGCAATTTGTTTCGGTCGTGCCGAACAACGTCCTTCCAGACAGCCAAAAAGACCATTTTGCCCTTACCCAAAAAGGGTTTACCAGCCCTTGCATCGAAAAAAGCTTCAAATCGCCCTCCGACTCGCGCTAGAAAAGGGCGCAAGGCGGTACTCAAGAAATCGCGCTCCTCCGGCAGCCTTGCCCCGGAAGCGCATTAGCCGCCGTGAAAATATGCAGAACGTCGTCGTCGTTGGCGCCCAGTGGGGCGATGAAGGCAAAGGTAAAATTGTCGATTGGCTCTCGTATCGCGCAGATATCGTCGTGCGCTACCAAGGCGGACACAACGCAGGCCATACGCTCGTCATCGACGGAGTCACCTACAAGCTCAGCCTTCTTCCATCAGGCGTCGTCCGTCCGGGCAAGCTCTCCGTCATCGGCAACGGCGTCGTCGTCGACCCGTGGCACCTGCTGAACGAAATCCAAACTATGACGGAAAAGGGCGTTTCCATTTTGCCCAAGAACCTTTTGATCGCGGAAAACTGCCCGGTGATCCTTCCCGTCCACGGCGTCCTCGACCGCGCGCGTGAAGAAGCCCGCGGTTCATCCAGAATCGGCACGACAGGCCGTGGCATCGGCCCGACCTACGAAGATAAAGTAGCCCGCCGCGCCATCCGCCTCTGCGACTTTGCCGAGCCCGAAATCCTCCGCGCGAAACTGGATTACCTTCTAAGCCATTACAATCCGATGCTCCAGATGCTCGGTGCGGAAACGTTCGCCCTCGATGCTCTTTATGCGAAATGCCTCGAAATTGCCCCCAAAATCCTCCCCTACGTAGGCGTGGCATGGGCGCGCCTGGAGGAAGAACGCAAAGCAGGCAAGCTGATGCTTTTCGAAGGCGCGCAGGGCGCGCTGCTCGACATCGACCACGGCACCTATCCCTATGTGACTTCAAGCAACACGGTTGCCGCTAATGCTGCGTCCGGCTCGGGTGTCGGTTCAAAAATGTGCGGTCGCGTCGTAGGCATCTGCAAAGCGTACACCACGCGCGTTGGGGCAGGACCTTTCCCGACGGAAGACAAAGGAGACGAAGGCGAACTCTTGGGCTCGCGTGGCAAGGAATTCGGAACCGTTACGGGCCGCAAGCGCCGCTGCGGCTGGCTCGACGCCGTAGCCGTCCGGCAGGCGGTAAAAACCGGAGGCATCAACGGCATCGCCCTGACCAAGCTCGACATCCTCGATGTCTTCAAGGAACTCAAGATTTGCCGCGCCTACAAACTGAACGGCAAGGAAATCGACTACCTCCCCGCAGGCCAGCAAGCTCAAGCCTCCGTCGAGCCGGTATACGACATTTGCGAGGGTTGGAACTGCAACACGAGGGGAATGCGGAGCTGGGCGGACCTCCCCGCCGAAGCGTTAAAGTACATCCGCCGCGTCGAAGAGCTAATCGAAGCTCCAGTGATATTGCTGTCAACCAGCCCCGAGCGTGACGACACAATTCTAATGAAAGACCCCTTCGCCGACTAACCAAAAAACATGGTCATTCCGGGCGCGCCAAAGGCGCGAACCCGGAATCGAGTTTATTCCCTTCACCTTAAACCGCCCTCTGTAGCCTTTCATCAGTGCGTGCGCTTCCCCAAAAGATGTGATACAGCGGTATCCGTTCTTGAGTCGAATCCGTTAGCTAATGTCATGAAATCTAATTGCGTTGCCCGTGGTGTTCGTTTGATTTGCGGGCTAAGCGTGTGTGCCCTCGCCTCTATCGCTCCGTCTACTGCACAAGCAGCTATGTCCTTCTGTAACCGTACAAAGGTGACTATCGAAGCTGCCCTCGCCTACAGGGCGCTTGACGAAGACAACAAGGAAACATGGGTGTCCGAAGGCTGGTGGCGAATCGAACCGGGCCAGTGCGCACGGGTGTTTATGGTGCCCTTGGATCAGCGCTTTTATTTCTATTACGCTCGCGCCCTCTCGACTCCCAACCCCGAGGTCGCACCGTTCGAGTGGTCCGGCAAATATCAGTTCTGCACGGGCAAAAAGGCCTTCCGTATCGTGGGCGACCGGGAATGCTCCGCGCGCAAATACCAAAGCTCCGGCTTCCGCGAAATCGACGTAGGCACCAAAGCGAAAGACTATTCGCTCGATTTCCGGGATGACACGGCGCGCTAAAAACAGGCTGTATCTATTTGCGACTCCACAAATAAGTCTCTTCACCTAATACTGTAACCATACGGGAAAGTATTATTGGCGTTGAAATACTCCTGAAAAAACATATCCTTGGAAGCATAGTTTAAGGCTCTTCTGTGTAACTGAGTAGTAAATATGATTCCCGATACAACCGCCTGTAATAAATTCCAAAACGCTTGGTCAGGCAAAGTTCCAGAAACCCCCGAAGCAGCGAACTGGTCCCTAAAACCCGTAAGCCTCTCCAGCAAATGCCGCTACACGATAGGAAAGAAATATCAAGCTGAAGCCGGTTCTTTCGGAGGTCAATGCGCCGTGGTCGACGCATCCGGCAAAGAACATGCAAGATACAACATCTTTGTCCACCCGTTCGATATTCGGAACCAGGAACTGACGTTCGCCGAGGCCGAGGCCGTAATAACGGGCAGAAACCCCCGCTGTGGCCACGGGTTCGCCTGGGATAAAGGGCAAAAACAAATAGAAGCGCTTGCCAACCGCGAGGGAAACGGCAATTGGCGTATGCCCGTCATAAGCGCACTGGAAATCGTCGCCCAGAACCTGCAATCCGCCCCCAAGGATATGTTGGAAATCAATTTCAATGGAGCCGCCGACAATAGCGGCTCGCGCAGATACCTGTCGTCAAGCTTCGAGGACGACAAGATTCAAACTCTTGTGGTCTCGCCGGACGGAAAACCTCAAAAAGAACTGATCGACAATACAACACCTGCACGGGGCCGCCTCATGCGTTTCGTGTTGGAAAAGGAATCCAAAAAAGCGGCAGCCTTCAACTTCAATTAAAGCTGCCCCAAGGAGCAAGGAACACCGATATGGCCGATATGAAAAACATCAAAAAATCCTGGGTGAAGATGCCCGACAAAGAGGACGCGCGGAACCTTGTTGATGAGCTGTTCGGCGACCTCTTCTCACCCGCACCACCAGCCCAATCAGTTCCGGTAAATCTACCGGAAAAACAGCCCGAGCCCACCAAAGTCGAAAAATTCGAGCCGGAACCATTGGAGACCTTCGCAGGCATCTGGAAAGTTGTCCTGAACGGCGAACTTCGGCGATACAAAGTCTACGCGTCAAAAGAAACTCCGCCCGAGCTTGCGAAAGAGAAGCATATGACCTTCTCACGCGCAGCCAAAATCATGCTAGAGAAAAAGCATTTCAACGGACGCGACGTATTCCCCGTCAATAACGAAAAGGATTTGATGAATGCGCTGGGAGAAAACCGCTACAATGACGACGCTTGGATTCCCGTTCCGCTCGCATACATGAATGGAGACGCGAAGAACCAGCCCGAAGCCAAACAATTGAAAGGGTACAAACCGTGTCGTTTGGTTCTGACACAGTAGCGCGCGGACTTTAGGCAAACTCCCCAAACAAAAACGGTCTTCATCCCCCGCAGACAGGGATCCCATAATACGGCAGGGCTCTCGGCAAGGCATATCACCGTCATCCCCGCGCAGGCGGATACCATTATGAATTCTGCGCCCCTCTGTTGGAGCAAGCACCATGTCGTCATCCCCGCGCAGGCGGATCCCATTATGAGTTCTACGCCCCTCTGTTGGAGCAAGCACCATGTCATCATCCCCGCAAAGGCGGATCGCATTATGAATTCTACGCCCCTCTGTTGGAGCAAGCACCCATGTCGTCATCCCCGCGAAGGCGGGGATCCCATTTCTTTTCCTTAGAAACGGTTTCGATAGTTAACCATAAAAGCACCCTCACCTTGACAGCTTTCCCTCGTTTGCGCTTTAATAGTGAAAGATTAGATCGGCCAAAACCGATCCGCGGGATTTGACAGGATAGCTTGCTGCCGCGTTACCAACAGCTAAAGCGTCACAGAATACGTAAGCTTTATGAGGCTTCCGCGCTGTGATTCCCTGGTGGGCGTCAAGGTAGGCGGGGCCTTTTTTCTTTCCCTTTCGCTATCGAGCCGTCCGCGCCGGACAACCCGGCATCAGGATTTTGCCGCCGCGCCTGGATGAAAATGGGCGGCAGAAAAGGCGAGGGGAGTAGGACATGGCTGAGACAACAAACGAATATGTATACATCCTTTTAGATGACGACCGTGCGCAGGAGATCCTCGAGAACTCCCGCAAAAAAGATGCGCCCGGCGATCCGATAGCGCACGCCATCGCCGAGAACCGGCTCGGTGAAGTCCAACTGGTTTCAGAACGTCCAAACACCTTTTGGCTCAACACGTCCGACAGGCAAAAAAAGGCGGAAGCCTTCGATCTCCTGAAGCGTTTCGACGGCGTCGAGCGCATCTCTCTGACAAGGGCGATAGACGATATCTGGCCGGTCTGGTCGGAAAAGAAAATCCTGCCGCAACTGGTAGCCGACCAAATCTCCATCGGTGGCGCCCGTATCTCCGTAGGCGGCGTCCGCGACCTCATGTGCGCCTGAACAACCCCATTTTTGTTTTGTTCAACTCAAGTGCAAAAGGACATGAAAAACATTTGGAGGTTGCTTTGGAAAACGCACCACATCTCCCTCTCCGCCGCCCTTGCGGGGGAGAGGGCGGGGCCCATCGCAAAGCGGTGGGAGGGTGAGGTGGAACCTCCAAACGGAAAACATATCCTTCTGAAATCCGGCACGAACCATAGGAACATACAATGCCCGTTATCATAACCTCCGAGCAAATCCACCCCTTCCTGCCCTCGCTCGGCAGCTTTCAGGCCATAGCGCCCGAACGCGCCGCGCACCAAGACATTCGTCCCTTGGAAATCGCCATTCTAAATTTAATGGCCGACAAAGTCGCAACCGAACGCCAGCTCGCCCGCTGGCTAGGCCATACGCCGTTACAAGTGCGCCTCACCTTCGTCGGCACCGACCGCTACGTCTTCGACACCAAAGCAGGCCGCCAAGGCAAAAACACGCCCTCCGAGCACATCGTTAAATTCTACAGCGCCTTCAGCGAAATCAAGGATCGAAAATTCGACGGCTTAATCGTCACTGGCGTCAACGCCCTCCAACCGCGTGTCGAAGACGAAGCGTTCTGGCACGACGTCGCCGAAGTCTTCAAATGGTCCGAAACCAACGCGTTCTCGTCGCTATTCCTATGCTGGGGAGCCAAAGCCGCCCTCAAGCACTTCCACAACATCGACAGTACGCGCGGCGAAAAAAAGAACTGGGGCCTCTTCGAACACCGCCGCATCAGCGACGCAACGGACATCCTCTTCGGCTTTCCCGACCGCTTCTCAATCCCCGTCTCGCGTTGGAAAAACCCGGACCCCGCCGCCATCGCCGCCTGCAAAGCTTTGGAAGTTGTTGCCTCCTCCGATGAATCCGGCCCCAACATCTTGGTAGAGTCCGACATCTATGAAGGTCCGAAGCGTTACCCCCGCCGCGTCTACGTCCTGAACCACCCCGAGTACGACACGGAAACCCTTCAAAACGAATACCTGCGCGATTGTTCCAAGAACCCGACCGTTCCCGCGCACTATTTCCCAAACAACGACGCCAACCAAAATCCCGTCAACACCTGGCGTCACACAGGATTCCTCTACACCAACTGGGTCAACGCCATCTACGACGCCACCCCCTACGACCTAGCAAGCATCCCATCCCCATTCCAATTCAAACCCTAACTGTATTTTTAAGGAGAGCATACGATGTCAACCAAAACGAAAAAGCTTGAAAAAGAAATCCTCCCGCCCGCGACATGGCCCGCCCGTCAGTAGGATAAGTACCGCAGAAAGCTTCCTCCTCTCCGCCGCTCTTGCGGGGGAGAGGAGGGCCCCCATCGCAAAGCGATGGGAAGGTGAGGTGGTCTTTCCAAAAAAGCGATATATTCCCCATTCAGAGGCTGCCGAATTTTAAACGGTTGTTTTTATAAGCGGTTCCCTTAAATTACCCCCATGACCCTAATCCGTGAATCCGCCCCCGCGAAGCTGAACCTCTACCTGCACATTACAGGCAGAAGGCCCGACGGCTACCATGACCTCGACAGCCTTGTCGCCTTCGCGACGATAGGCGACGAGGTCGCCCTGCGTCCCGCAAAAGGTTTCCACTTCGAAGTAACCGGAACCCAAGCCGCCGCGCTGGAGCACGAAAAGCCCGAGAACAATTTAGTCGTCAAAGCCGCGCGCTCTCTGGCTGAACTGACGGGCAATCCGCTCGACTGCCACATCGTCCTCGTCAAAAATCTCCCCGTAGCATCCGGCATCGGCGGCGGCTCAAGCGATGCCGCAGCGGCTCTTCGTGCGCTAGTCCGCCATTGGGGGCTCGCTGCAAACGACCCCCGCCTCGTGCAAGCCGCAGCGCAACACGGCCAAGACGTCCCCGCCTGCGTCCGCCTCGAAAGCAATTACCTGACAGCAACCGGCGTCGCCCCAGCCCCCAAGCTTCCGCGCGCCGAAATCATCCTGATCAATCCGGGCAAAGCATTGCCCACGCCAACAGTCTACAAATCCTTCCGCGAGAACGGCGATAAATTCTCTCCCCTAAGCCAGCTCGAAAAGTCCCCCCAAACGGTCGATGAGCTGATCGCGGAATTGAAAAAACGCGGCAACGACCTCTACGCCCCCGCGTGCCGCCTGATGCCCGAAATCAACGAAATCATCACAGTCCTCGAAGCCTCCGGTGAATGCCTCTTGGCCCGAATGTCCGGCAGCGGCGCAACCTGCTTCGGCATTTACCAAGATGCCGTCGCAG
>CAZLIG010000083.1:0-992 GCA_964559415.1 uncultured Rhodospirillaceae bacterium | reverse complement strand
CCGTCCGCCCCCGCTGGTGGATCGAAACCGGCGCCATCAACGCCTAACCCTTCACCACGTCATTCCGGCGAAAGCCGGAATCCAGCGCCGTGCGTCCGCGCGGCAAAAGCCCCAGACCTGGCTGCATACAAAATCAGTCATTAACCATCGCTCGACATTTCCTTTCAAAGTCCAAAGTCCTATATTTGCAACGCAGTGCGATCATTTCAGGGAGTCCATTAATGCAGACCAACTTCACCAACGCCGAGCCCGAAGGCGCGAATACTGAGCAACCAAAGCAAGGCACCAAATCCGTCATTCTCGACCTGTTCTCCAAAGTGAAGCACGAATACACAGCAGTCAAGAACGCCGCCAGAATAGCAGCCGGAGACCTCGAAGAGGAACACACCGGCAGCAGAAAATGGAGCAAGGAAATCTTCTCGAACAGAACCGAGAAAGAACTTTTAGGCTCAGCCGCCGTCACCGTGGTATCCGCAGCCCTACAATTCTCTCCCGCCACAACCGGCCTCATACTGCTCGGCGCAGTTGCCCGTGGCGTATACAACAGGGCAAAAAACCCCGTAGCCGTTCCCTACACCTCCCGCGACCTGGCAAAGGACTTGGGCACCGGCGCAGTAGCCGCAGTTGCTCTTGCTTTCGCTCCCGGCATCTCTATGGGTCAGTCAATCGGCGCCACCGCCGCATGGCTCGCCCGCGCGCGCCTCGACCAAAAGGCCAAACGCAAAGCCGCCGCCAACCCACAACTCTAACTTTTGCCTAACATCTCCCTCTCCGCCACGAAGTGGGGGAGAGGGCGGGGCTCATCGCAAAGCGATGGGAGGGTGAGGTGGTGCATCCAAACGAGCAAACGACCCGTCTGCATCCCGACGATCCAACCCAGCCGTTACTTCAACGCTGCGACCCCCGGAAGAACCTTCCCCTCCATCCACTCCAAAGCCGCCCCGCCCGCCGTCGAAACATAGCTCAAGCTGTCGGTCACCCCCGCATGAGCA
>CAZLIG010000082.1:5232-9557 GCA_964559415.1 uncultured Rhodospirillaceae bacterium | reverse complement strand
GCCACCGCCAGCGTCTCTTGGCCCAAGCGATGGACGGCCTCAACCCGCGCGAACGAGACATCATCGTGGCCCGCCGCTTAAGCGAAAATCCTTCAACCCTCGAAGACCTCTCCCAAAAGCTAGGCGTAAGCCGCGAACGCGTCCGCCAAATCGAAATGCGCGCCTTCGAAAAACTCCAGCACAACATCAAACTAGCCGCCGAACGCGAAGGCCTTCTCAGCTAACAGCCCGAAATGCGTTAGAGGAGCCCCGGCAGAATTGTCATCCCCAGAGTCCCGACGGAATTGTCATCCCAGGATCCCCGCGAAGGCGGGGATCCCATTTGTTGTTTTTCCAGATGAATTCATACTGCCCGTAAACCCGAAGGCTACTCTGCCCACTTTCATCGTATTGAATCTTTACCCCCTCCATGCCCACCCTGTCAGAATGCACACCCGGCACACGAACGGCGGCTTCTTCCTCCGATGCCTGCTAATCGCGCTTTTAAGCGCCTGTCTTTTGCCGAGCGTTGCGGACGCTGCACCAAGGAAAAGACAGCTTAAGGCCCAAATGACCTTAAAGGAAACCACCGCCGTCGAGGACCTTTACAGTGAGCACGGCATCCTGCGACGAATCCTCCTCATCTACCGCCAGACCGCAAAGCGCCTGCGCCAAAATCCGCGCACCGTTAACATGGGAGCCTTGCGCGACGCCGCCGTGCTCTTCCGCGACTTCGGGGAGGACTATCACGAACGTATTTGCGAAGAGACTTACGTTTTCCCCATCGTGCGAAAACTCCAAGGCCCCACCGCCAATCTCCCGATAATTCTGACAGACCAGCACGACCGTGGCCGAGCCTTGACCGATGCCATTCTTGCCTACGCAGGCAAGGCCTCTCTAACCTCGCAAGACACGGCGTCGCTCGCCCAGATTCTCGACAACATGGCAGACATGTACGACAACCACGCAGCCCGCGAAGATACGATTGTGTTCCCCGCATGGAAGAGGGCTCTTTCGGCCAAGCAATACAAGGAAATGGAAGTTACCTTCGAACGCATCGAACGCGAACGCTTCGGCCTTGATGCGTTCGAAAGAGCCGCCGCCCAAGTCTCCGCCATCGAAAAATCCCTCGGCTATGCCGACCTCGCCCAATTTACTGCCCCGGTGCTCTCGACAGTCCTCCCCTGAATAAAGACAACCGCATGGCGATAATGGGGCAACTTCATTGTGAGGGGCATTTTATAATCCCCGCTCACAAGAATGCGTTCTGCACCCTATGAACTTCGCAACACCCACGCGCTTTTAGCGGAGAGCGCGCTGCATTCTCGCCATATTTCGCACTCAGACTTTTAAAACGGGTTTGGTGCGTGTTCCTTCTTCCCAAACAGAGAGGTGCGACATGAAAAGCTTATCCCTAACGGCCACCTCGGTGGCGATTCTCCTGAGTCTGGCAAGCGCTTCATACGCGCAAACCTACTCAACCATGGACCAGCCCAGAACGATGGGCTACCGTTTCGACAACGCTCAAAACGGCGGTGGCCAAAATGGGGGCCAAGGCCAAGGCTATGGTCAAACTCAGGGCTATGGCCAAGGCCAAGGCTATGGTCAAGGTCAGGGCTTTGGGCAAAACGGCGGTTTTGGCGGTGGCCAAAGCTTCTATCCCAACGGCGGTGGCACAAACTGGGCGGATCAAAGTGTCATCAACCAAGTCCGCCAGCTTCAAAGCATCGAACAGAACCTGCGGTCAAACGTCAACTCGCTGGAGTATAACGTCGCCGAAGGCAATCCTCTCCGCGCGAGAAACGACCAGTACAATATCACCTCGAACGCGGAGACGATCAGGCAGCTCAACCAACGTCTCGAGCAAGTAGCCCAGTATGCATCGCCAAGAATCCAGCGTGACGTGTCGATCATCCGGGGCAGTCAACAACTTGTCCGCAACGGGTACGCGGAGTTCAAAAACGATATGCAAAACCTCGACTTCACGGGCATGGCCTACGACAACGCCGCGCTTGAGCGTGCCTGGACCAACCTCGCGCAAGACGAACTGAGGCTTCAACGAAACGCACAGTATGGCGAAACGTCTCCATACGAAACCGCGAACCGCTTCAGAGCGCCGCTCGGCAGTGGATTTAGCGGTGGCGTCCTCGGCGTCGCCCGCCGTTCCGCCATCATGCGCCGCCATTAAAATCGGGTGATCCAGCATAAACCTCCGCTTGCAAAAGCGGAGGTTTTTTACGCCGCCCCGAGTGCCGCACCACACAAGGACAATGAAAGCATTTTAACGTCTTAGACCCCGCAAACGACCGGATTTTGAAATCAAATAACCCTTTCTCGTAAAAACAAAATCAGCACTCAAAAACGCCTCGTCCCCGCTCACATTTCTATTGCATCTCCGCCGCTTTTCGGGTCATAGAAAGGCGAATTTTTAAGGGAGCGAAGATCGTCATGACAGAACTCTCAGTCGCCACAGCAAAATGGTTTGGGTTTGCCGGGGAAGCGTGGAAAAAACGCGTAGACGTCCGCGATTTCATCCAAAAAAATTTCACCCCCTACGAAGGCGACGAGTCCTTTTTGACTCCCCCAACATCGCGAACCCAAAATCTTTGGAACGGCCTTTCCGACCTGCTGAAAAAAGAGCGTGAAAAAGGCGTCCTCGACGTCTCCACCGACAAGCCCGCCGCGATTACCGCCCACGGCCCCGGCTACATAGACAAGAAAGACGCTCCTCTGAAACGCGCAATCATGCCGAATGGCGGCCTCCGCATGGTTCAAGCAAGCCTCGATGCCTACGACTACAAGATGGACCCGCTCGTCAACGAGGTCTGGTCCAAATACAGAAAGTCCCATAATCAAGGCGTTTTCGACGTTTACAGTCCCGACGTCTTGGCCGCGCGCAAAGCCGGAATTATCACAGGGCTGCCCGACGCCTATGGCCGAGGCCGCATCATCGGCGACTACCGCCGCGTGGCCCTTTATGGCACCGACTTCCTCCGCAAAGACAAACAGCGCGAATTCCGCGAACTCGATGACGCCGTCTTCGACGAAAAGACTCTGCGCCAGCGCGAAGAACTCTCTGAACAATTCCGCGCCCTCGACGAATTGCGCGAAATGGCCGCCTCCTACGGCTTCGATGTCAGCCGCCCCGCAGCCAATGCTCGCGAAGCAATTCAATGGACCTACTTCGGCTACCTCGCCGCCGTGAAGGAACAAAACGGCGCCGCGATGTCTCTGGGCCGCACCTCCACGTTCCTCGACATCTACATCGAGCGCGACCTGAAGAACGGCACGCTGACGGAAGAGCAAGCGCAGGAGATGATCGACGATCTCGTCATCAAGTTGCGCATCGTCCGCTTCTTGCGTACGCCAGAGTATGACGCCCTCTTCTCCGGCGATCCCACATGGGTAACGGAATCCATCGGCGGCGTCGGCGAAGATGGCCGCCCGCTCGTAACCAAAAGCAGCTTCCGCTTTCTGCATACGCTCAACAACCTAGGCCCCGCGCCCGAGCCAAACCTCACGGTGCTGTGGAGCACCAAGCTCCCGCACGCCTTCAAGAGCTTCGCGGCAAAGGTCTCTATCGAAACCAGCTCCATCCAATACGAAAGCGACGACCTGATGCGCCCGCTCTGGGGCGACGACTACGGCATCGCGTGCTGCGTTTCGGCCATGCGCATCGGCAAGCAGATGCAATTCTTCGGCGCGCGCGCGAATTTGGCCAAAGCTCTGCTCTACGCCATCAACGGCGGAGTCGATGAAAAAACCGGCGCACTCGTGGCCAAAGGCTTCGACCCGATCAAAACCGACGTCCTCAAATACGAGGAAGTCTCGGTCAAGCTCGACAAGATGATGGACTGGCTCGCCAAGACCTACGTCAAAGCGCTGAACTCGATCCACTATATGCACGACAAATACGCTTACGAACGCATCGAAATGGCGCTGCACGACCGCGATATCCTGCGCACGATGGCGTGCGGCATCGCGGGCCTTTCGGTCGCCGCAGATTCCTTGTCGGCAATCAAGCACGCCCGCGTCACGGCCATCCGGAACGAGCAAGGCTTGGCGGTCGATTACAAAATCGATGGAGCCTATCCCGCCTTCGGCAACAACGACGACCGGGCGGATCAAATCGCCGTCGATCTCGCCACTATTTCCAGTTCCGGTATTACATTATTCTGGAGCACTACCTTATTCCAGTTATAATTTATCCGGGTCGCTTTTTCCGGACTCCATCGTTTAGCCGGCCAAACACTCATTTATCCACCCCCCAGCCATCAACAGACTTACGGTATACAGAAATTCAACCTACTGCGAACACGAAATAGGTCTTTGTTAAGCTTTCCTCT
>CAZLIG010000082.1:0-5222 GCA_964559415.1 uncultured Rhodospirillaceae bacterium | reverse complement strand
TTCTCACAATCACGTCGAACGTGGTCTACGGCAAGAAGACCGGCAATACGCCCGACGGTCGCAGATCAGGAGAACCTTTCTCGCCGGGCGCGAATCCCATGTATGGCCGCGACGTAAAGGGCTTTGTCGCGGCAGGAGCCTCGGTCGCCAAAATCCCCTACTCCTGCTCTCTGGACGGAATCAGCTGGACGGCGTCATCGACGCCGGATTCACTGGGCCGTTCGCTTCCCGAACGGCAGGAAAACCTCGTGAATTGCCTCGACGGTTTTTCCGAAGCAGGAGGCTTCCACGTCAACGTTAACGTTCTCACCCGCGAAACTCTTGTTGACGCCATGGAGCATCCGGAGCTTTATCCTCAATTGACGATTCGCGTCTCTGGGTACGCCGTCAACTTTGTGAAGCTGACGCGCGAACAACAGCTTGACGTAATCAGCCGCACGTTCCATCAATCGATGTGACAGCTGCAAAGGGGATTATGGAGAACTCAGGGGAACTGACAGGATACTTGCATTCTGTTGAGTCCGGCGCTGCCGTGGACGGCCCGGGAATGCGATTCGCATACTTTATGAGCGGCTGCCCGTTCCGCTGCCTATACTGCCACAACCCCGACACATGGAAACTCGAAGGCGGCCGCAAGGTCACGCTCCAAGAGGCCTTGGCCGAAATCTCTCCCTACAAAAGTTTCCTAAAACGCGCAGGCGGCGTAACGATTACAGGCGGCGAACCTTTGGTCCAGGCGCGCTTTGTCGGAGAACTGTTCTCGAAAATCAAAAACGATTATGGCCTCCACACCGCCCTCGACACGCAAGGCTTTCTGCATAAAAAAGTGCCAGACGAATGGTTCGATCCGGTTGACTTGGTCCTCCTCGACATCAAGCATATCGACGCCGAAGTATATCGGGCCATCACCGGCCAACCTCTAAAACCAACCCTGGATTTTGCCGAACGCCTCGTGCGCCTGAAAAAGAAAATGTGGATAAGGTACGTCCTCGTCCCCGGCCTCACCGACGCCGAAGGCGATATCTTGGGCCTCGCAGACTACGTCAAAGCCCTCGGTCCCGCAGTCGAGCGCGTCGACGTCCTCCCCTTCCACCAGATGGGCGCCTACAAATGGAAGGAACTGGACCTCGATTACAAACTGGAAGGCACGCCCACCCCAACCCCCGAAGAAACCGCAATGGCCAAAACCCTCTTAAAATCCCGCGGCCTGCGCGTTTATTAATCATTAACGGATTTTCGGACGACCGAAAGGAATAGGGCTATTTGTTTCTTAACCGGGACATGGCAAAATGTCCGTATCAAAAAAATCATTTTGGAAAAGCTTTATGTCGGACCAACAAGATATTCTAAAATTATTAGCGCGCCGGATAGTCGAAGCAACGCAGTCCGACAAAGACCAAAACCTCCCTCAATTCTCGGACGGCAAAAAAATCGCGCTCGGACTCAAAGGCGGCGGAATGCGCGGCGTGATCGAAGCCGCAACAGCGGCAGCCTTTGAATCCACCGCCCGCCTTGCGGAGCTGATCCCTGAAAACAACGGCGACTGCCTGGCCGCGCGAAAGCAACTCCACGCAGAGCACGCCGACTACGCAAAAACGAAACAATATTCGACAAGCGGCGCATCGTGGTGCGACGAGATGTTCTGCGTCTCCGTGGGCGCGCCCGTAGGCTTGTTTTTTGCGGCAAAACAGGCGCGGTTAAGAACCCCCATCTTTTTCGAAGAGATGGCAACGCCAAAGTTCTTGAACCTTGCGCTCATTCTTGGAATTGCCAAAAGAGAAATCACGGACCGGAATCATGACAAGGATTTCCGCCCGCCCATGGATCTCGGCCTCATGATGAGGGCGATCAAAGCACCCGAGAAAGGACTGAATATCGCGGAAGTCCAGAAATCCGGCATACCGATCCGGTTCGCCGTAACGGATTTGAATGCTCCCATCCAAAGCAGATGGATCGATCCAATGGCTCAGGGAAATGACGTGCTGGAGCTGACCAAAGCCGCCTGCCGCATCCCCGGCATCGCCGGAAAACCGGAAGAAGGCGAACCGCGTTACGTAGACGCAATGGTAAGCCCTCTGACCATGATGCCGACCGACGAGTTCGATCACATCGTCGTTTTCGACTCTCACCCTGTCAACGCCAAGCCCGATAACAAGCGTTTCGATATCGCGGATCAGGTCACCACATGGGTTTCCCGCGCGGCAATGAACGATAAGGACGAGGCCAAAGAATACCTGAAGTTTATTGACTCACAAAAACAGCGCAGCGCGCAAGTCGAAGAGGAAAGTAAAAAGCACCCGGATCGCTTCGTCTATTTCGGCACGCCCGAAGGCTCCGAGGAGATCACAAACGCGACAATAGACCCTGAAAAACTTAAAAAGCAGGCAGACCTTGCCTACCGATACACAATGGAAAGGCTCTACGCCCCCCTGATCGAAGTTCTGATCGAAAAGAACGTTCCCATTAAAAACGCAGATGCCGCTGACTTTTCCCCGCCCACCTTTTGGGAAATCCGCGAGGCATCCGAACAACCCAACCGCACCCATTCCCGCCGCATAAGCCAAGCGTTCAAGCAGACAAAAGGATAGCCCCGCCCGCAACTGCGCTTATTAACCTTTAACCTCGAAAAGCTTTTTTGTATTGTCCGCAGAAGATACACCGTTTCTTTATTTCTGGGGACTTTCAAATGAAAAAGCTTTTCCTTCTCGCAGCCGCTCTAATCGCCTCTTTAACTGCGCCCGCTTCCGCAGCAACAATCGCTCTCAGCCCGACCGCGTCGTATAGCGTTACAACCGGCATTAGAGGAACCGATAACACGGGACTTATATCAGCACCGATGTCGCACTCAAACACCGCAATCCTATCCCTCCCCAAAGCAACGGTGTCGATGGACGGCGCACGAATCGCAGACAGATTCACGGGAAGCGCCCAAACGCCCAACACAGTATACGGTTATGAGCATTACCTGACTGTTTTTGGGAACAACAACGAATTTCACCGCTCTGGTTCTGCAACATTCACATTCACGCAACCTGCCTCGTCGGTGTCCTTCAATTGGGGATCGGTCGAAGATTACAACTCGCTCATCGTTACCAATGAACTGAATGAAGTCGTCTATCTCAATGGAGCAAACATCAGGGCAGCTATGAACGCACCCATTACAAACGATGTGTACTTCACGCTGACCGACCTCGCAGGCATCAAAAAGATAGTCTTCGCCTCGACTTACAATTCCTTTGAGGTTGCCAACCTATCAGTCCAGCCAGTCCCTCTTCCCGGCGCTTTGCTCTTCTTCAGCTCCGGCTTGGTTGGCCTCACGAGCCTTTCGCGTAAAAAGAAAGCGTAAGGCGCTCCAAAACATCGAAAGGCCCTAAGGAAATCCTTGGGGCCTTTTTTGTTGAGTCCTATTCCCGCCCCTCAAGCGCCTTAACAAGCCCCCGCATATCCTTCGGCAGCTTCGAGCTAAACTTCCGCATCTTCCCCGTCCGCGGATGAACAAAATGGATCTCCACGGCATGAAGCGCCTGCCTCGGAAACTTGCGCACCGCTTCCGGGCACTTCGCGTTCCGCCCTCTCCCATAAGCCGGATCGCCCACAACCGGATGCTTGATGTGAGCCATGTGCACCCTAATCTGATGCGTCCTTCCCGTCTCCAGCTTGCACTCGACAAGCGCCGCACACCCAAAATCCTCAATCACCTTGTAGTGGGTAACCGCAGCCCTGCCTTTGCCCGTCACGGCCATCTTCTTTCTGTCCTTGGCGCTGCGCCCGATAGGCGCGTCGACAGTACCGATGCGCGGCACCGGAACGCCCCAAACAACCGCTTGGTAAGTCCTGCTTAAACTCCGGTCTGCAAACTGCTTGGCAAGCGCCTGATGCGCCGCGTCATTTTTCGCAACAACGATCAACCCGCTCGTATCCTTGTCGAGCCGATGCACAATCCCTGGCCGCGCCACGCCGCCAATCCCGGAAAGACTTGCGCCACAATGTGCAAGTAACGCATTAACAAGCGTATGCTCCCGGTTCCCCGGAGCCGGATGCACGACAAGTCCCACAGGCTTGTCGATGACAATGACATCCTGATCCTCATAAACGACATTGAGCTCAATATCCTCGGCTTCCGGCTCAGCCTTCTCGGGCGGAGGCACAACAAGGGTATAGGCCTCCCCTGCCTTAACCCGCCTGCTCGCGTCACCTACGGCCCGCCCCGCAAGACTCAAAAACCCTTGGTCGAGAAGAGCCTGAACGCGTGCGCGCGAAAGCGAGGGCCGCTCGAGCGCGGCCAAGGTCGTAATGGCCTTGTCGAGCCGAACGCCCGCAAGCCCTTCCGGAATAACCAGAAGAAACGCATCAGGCCCCTCGGAGTTGAAATCGACCGCCAACGCGACGCCCTTCTAGCGCATATACTGCGCGCGCTGATCGTTCACGTACTGCTGAGTGAAATGCTCGGCCATGGCTTTAATGGTCTCGGAAAGCTTCCCCGAGTGAGCCGAAATCCCGCTAAACACGCGCCCGTTTCTCTGCCAATAAAGAACCGTCACCTCGCGAGGCATAGCGATGGGTGAAATGCTCAGCGCCTCGTGGCTGAGGGCGGTAAGCGACATCCATGATGTGCATCCCAGCGTCTCGTCAAGATGGGTATAAACTTGAGGAATGAGCTTGATCCGCGCAGCCCCCATAGTCCCCATCCTCGAAGTCGAAGCCGCCACAACGGGAACCTCGGTCCCCGAGAACGCATACTTGAGAACCGCGCCAATACCATCCGGCGTCAGCCCACACTTTGTCGAAGACTTGGCGTCGTCGAAAACCACATTCTCAATCGCAATCTCGGTAACGCCATACATGGCCGGGGCATACCCGCTGGCCGCATGAGAAAACGTTGGCGCCGCGATTGAGAGAATCGCCGCCCCCAAAACCACACCTGACTTTTTCATTTTTTCCTCGTGAGAGAATTATTCCCGCTCGTCGCGCTGAGTGCGCTCCTTGCGCTCGTGCCGCTCCTGCGCATCGACGGTCAACGTCGCAATCGGCCGCGCATCCAGGCGCTTAATGCCGATGGGTTCTCCCGTTTCCTCGCAGTAACCGTACTCGTTGCGCTCGATGCGCTCCAAAGCTTCGTCGATCTTGCTGATGAGCTTACGCTGCCTGTCGCGAGTCCGCAACTCAAGAGCAACCTCGGTCTCTGCGGAAGCGCGATCGGTGATGTCGGGTTCCTGCATCCC
>CAZLIG010000081.1:0-9562 GCA_964559415.1 uncultured Rhodospirillaceae bacterium | reverse complement strand
ATCGGAGCGAACTGTTCATCGGCGGGATCGAGATCGCCGACGGCTTCATCGGCGTCGCAGATGTTGAAACACAGACACGCGCCTTCAACCAAGCCCAAACTCAACGGAAAAAAGAAGGAAAGGAAGTTGTTGAACTGGACGACGCCTATCTTAAAGCCATGCGAGATGGAGGGTTTCACGGCGCAGGCATGGCCCTCGGCTTCGACCGCCTTGTCATGCTGCTAACAGATCAACGAGAGATTAACTCCGTGTTAGCCTTCGCGTGGGACGAGGTATAAAAAACTGAAAGATGAAGCGTATTAATTACATACTGGAATTAACCACGTTTTAGCTGTTTAATGCCATAATCATCGCGTACTTGCAGAGCGGTTATGCAACATTTTTAAGTAATCATTTCCAAGAAGGTCGCTATCGATGAAACGTCTGATGACTTGCCTGTTCCTCTACGCCCTCGTGTCGCTGCATCCGTCAAAATCCTTTGCCCTTTCGCGCGACTGTGAAGTGACGCCAGACCCGCAACGCATGGCCACATGTGCGGCAGAAGCGGCGGCGGAAGCGGATGCCGACCTCAATAAACTCGTTAAATGGATGCAAGTAAAAACAACTCCGGCATGGCAGAGCAAACTGAGCACGCTCCAACAAAGTTGGTCTGTATTCCGCAAGCAGCAGTGCGAACTCGAAGGAGCGTACTACGAAGGCGGCCAGCATTATTCACTGGTGATGGGAAAGTGCTACACAAGACTGGCCCGCGCCCGCATCAGAGAGCTCCAAAACCTCGACTGCGTCAGAGGCACCGCCCTCGTTTGCGGGAACTAAAGCCATCCGGAATTTAGCGGCCTTCGCTCCCGTTTTGAAAGTCAGTTGCGTGCATTTACGGCCCCGACCCTCTTCAACGTCTCGTCCTTCCCAAGCAACCCCGCCACATGGAAAATCGGTGGCGAAACGGTGGACCCGCTAAGCGCCACACGCAACGGCTGCGCCACAGCTCCCAGCTTCACGCCCTTCTCCTCGGCAAACTTCCGGAACACCTCTTCCACAGCCTCTCCGGTGAACGAAGCCAATCCTTCCATCCTTCCCGCAAGCTCCTTAAGGTATCCCATTGCCTCTGGCGTCAAAACCTTCTGCGCCTTCTCGTCGAACGCAAACGCGCCTGTATGGAAATAAAACATCGACATCTCGGCAATCTCGACAAGCGTCTGCGCGCGAGGCTTCAAGTCAGGCATAGCCTTCGACAAAAGCTCAATCTCCGCCTGCGTCAAATCCCTTCCGATCTTCTGCGCAACGAACGGAGCGGCTAGCTTGGCCAACTCCGCATCCGCCTTTTCCTTCATGTAATGCGCATTAACGCTATTGAGCTTCGCAAAATCAAACCGCGCCGGAGACTTCCCCACGCCGCTCAAATCAAACCACTCAATCGCCTTTTCACGCGGAATAATCTCGTCATCCCCATGCGCCCAGCAGAGCCGAAGCAGGTAATTGCAGACGGCTTCCGGCAGATACCCGCGATCCCGATAATCGCTCACCGCAGGCGCGCCATGTCGCTTGGAAAGCTTCGCCCCGTCCGGCCCCAAAATCATCGGCAAATGCGCAAAGGCAGGAATCTCCCAGCCCATAGCCTTGTAAATTTGCACCTGCCTAAAAGTGTTTGTCATATGGTCTTCGCCGCGAATGACATGCGTAATTCCCATATCATGGTCGTCCACCACAACGGCAAGCATATAAGTCGGCGTGCCGTCCGCACGAACCAAAACCATGTCGTCAAGCTGGCTATGCTGAACCGTTATCTTCCCCATCACCGCATCATCGACAACCGTCTCCCCTTCTTGCGGAGCCTTCAATCTTATGCACGGTGATACACCTGCCGGAGCCTCACTCGCAGGCCGATCGCGCCAACGGCAATCGTATCGCTGAGGCAACCCTTTGGCCTTCTGTTCCGCCCGCATCGCCTCAAGCTCTTCTGGCGTCGCATAGCAGTAATAAGCCGTTCCATTCGCAATCATCTGCTTTGCGACCTCAACGTGCCTGCCGCGTTGTTCGTACTGAGAGTAATAGTCGCGCCCGCCGTAATCCTTGTTATCCCAATCAAGCTCAAGCCAAGTCATCCCTTCCATAATGGTCTTGATGCTTTCCGGCGTAGAGCGCGCCCTGTCCGTATCCTCGACGCGCAGCAAAAACTTCCCGCCGTGATGCCGGGCGAACAGCCAGCAAAAAAGAGCGGTGCGAGCCCCTCCAATATGCAACGAACCGGTAGGCGAAGGCGCAAAACGAGTAACAACGTGCATGAAAACGACCTATCCTTGTGCTAGAAAGAAGCCATAACATAATAACTTCTAGCACATCAGTGAACCCCTTAACCACCATAGCCGACAATTTAGAACGTGAACGTTCAAGATGGCCCCTTTGGCTGCCTCTAGCACTTGCAATAGGCATCGTCGCCTACTTCTCTCTCCCCTCGGAACCTCCCTCCATTATCCTCGCATTGACGCCCATCCTTGCCGCTCTTGCATGGTTCACGCGCCACGTGTCCTGGCGAGCCGCAATCGTTCTTTTTATCGCAACCACAATCAGCACAGGCTTCTCGGCCGCCAAAATCGAAACGCTCCTCGACAAGCGCCCGATGCTTGAAGCCCCCCTTCCCATGCTCCCCATAACGGGCCGTGTCGCCTCCATAGACATCCTCCCCGACGGTCTAAGGTTAACGCTCCTCCATCCCATAATCGGCTCTCTCGCCCCTTCCGAAACCCCAGAAAAAATCCGTGTAAAATTCAACGAACTCGGCCTTGAAGATGCCCCCCCAACAGGAGCCGAGGTCCGCTTCAAAGGAATGCTCAACGGCTTCAGTGAACCCGTTGCTCCCGGAGCAACCAACTTTCGACGCCACGCCTATTTCCAACACCTCGGCGGCCTCGGCTGGAGCCGCGACGCCATCGCCATCGTTAACCCCGCCCCCAATGATTATACATGGAGCGAGCGTTTCTCACTCGCCCTCGAAAGCGCCCGAAAAACCCTTGCTCACCATGTCTACGCGCGCCTAAGCGGCGACATCGCAGCTATCACCGCCGCCAAACTAAACGGTGAACAAACGGGGATCTCCTCCCCCGTCATGGAGGCGATGCGCACCGCAGGCCTCGCGCACCTTCTCGCCACCTCCGGCGCGAACGTCACAATCATGGGCCTCCTGATCTACTTCCCCCTCCGCGCCCTTCTGGCCTTTTTCCCTTATGTAGCGCTCCGCTACCCGATCAAGAAATGGGCTGCAATCGCAGCCGTCCTCTCCGCTTTGGGCTTCACCTTCTTGGTCGGCTCGCAAGCCGCCACCGGGCGCTCCATGATTTTGGTAGCGCTTGCGATGGCCGCAATCATGCTCGATCGCCAAACAAACGCCCTCCGCCTGGTCATGATCTCGGCCCTTTTAAGCATGATCTTCGCTCCGTCAGCGACGATGGGCGCAAGTTTTCAAATGTCCTTCTTCGCCGTCTTCTGCCTGATTGCCGCAAACCCCGGAATGTCTTTCAAAGACGATCCGCCCGGCAGCCTTATGAACCGCCTTCCCACAGGACTTCGCTCCACAGCAGCCATTGTCCGAACATCTCTCATAGCGACCGCCGCTACAGCGCCCTTTACGATCTACCATTTTCAATCGTTCAACGCGTACGGCTTCCTCTCAAACGTGTTGGCAATTCCCATCACAAGCTTCTGGATCATGCCATTTACCCTTCTGGCGTATATAACAGCCCCTTGGTCTCTCGATGGCTTCTTCATCGACATGGCTGGCCTTGGCAACGCACTCACCATCCGCATAGCCACCACGATCGCCTCGTGGCCCCGCGCAGTCATTCATTTCCCGGCCATGCCCGGCACTGCTTTAATAGCTATCGTCATAGGCGGCCTCTGGCTCTGCATCTGGCGTCAAAAATGGCGCATCTGGGGACTCATCCCCATCCTCCTCGCCCTGCTCTACCCCCTCTATACAACCGAACCGGATTTCCTCGTTTCTCCCACCGGAAAATCATGGGCCGCTCGCCTAGACGATGGGCGCTTCGCGGTCTCAAATGCCAAACGGGAGAAATTCGTCCTATCCCAATGGCAACAGCGCCTCGCCAACATTCCGATCATTGATGCATCAGCCCTCCCCTCTGACCACCCCCAAATCCGCTGCGACGACCTCGGCTGCACATACCGCCGCAAGGACACGCTTATCGCCATGCCGATCAAAGAAATTGCTGCACTCGAAGACTGCGCAAAAGCCGACATCGTGATCGCCCCGTTCGTCGTCGCGGACTGCGCCGCAAAGGTTATCGATCTCGCTGCCTTAAAAGAACATGGCGCGCACACCATCTTCTTCGACACTCCGAAGCCGCGCATCGCCTATGCGCGAAAAACGGAGGGAACTCGGCCTTGGAGCATCGGACGCAAAAGCGAAAGCATGAAAGAACAAACAGACGATTAATGAGCACCCTAAAGCGCTTTTTCAGCCATTCGCTAATGCGAAAAGCACGTTTCTTGCCGCAACTATTTGGAACGTCTATCCTCGATATTCCATCATCGAACCAATACGGACATTTCATGCGTAAAGAAAAAGATGCCTTAGGAACCCTTGAAATCAACGCAGATGCCTTGTGGGGCGTACACACCCAAAGGGCGCTGGCGAACTTCAAGCTTTCGCAAAAAAGAGTCCCTTACTCCCTCATCGCCGCCCTCGCTACCGTCAAACAAGCAGCAGCCCTCACAAACGGCGAACTGGGCTACATGGCGAAGGACATTGCCGAAGCCATAGCGAGCGCGTGCACGAAAATCTCGAGCAACGAAAAGGAATACGCTCGATACTTCCCCCTCGACGCCCTCCAAGGCGGCGCAGGAACTTCCACCAACATGAACGTGAACGAAGTTGTCGCCAATCTCGCTCTCCTCGGCATGGGCAAGAAACCCGGAGACTACGATACAATTCATCCCATTGCGCACGTCAACCTCCACCAGTCCACAAACGACGCCTATCCGACCGCCCTGCGCATTGCATCGATTGCGGGTGTCCGTGCCCTTTGCGACGCCTTTGCAAAGCTCCAAGGCGCGCTTCAGGCAAAAGAACTCGCGTTCCACACCATCATCAAAATGGGCCGCACCGAACTCCAACCGGCTGTCCCGATGACTCTGGGGCAAGAATTCTCCGCCTTCTCCGAAGCCGTAGCCCGCGACCGCTGGCGCACCTTCAAATGCGAAGAACGCCTCCGCATGATCAACCTAGGCGGCACCGCCATAGGCACAGGCCTCACAGCCCCACGCCCCTACATCTTCCGCGTAACCGAAGTCCTGCGAGGCCTCACCGGCATGGGCCTCGCGCGCAGCGAAAACCTTGTCGATGGCACCGCGAATGCCGATACCTTTGTTGAAGTGTCCGGCATCCTCAAAGCCGCTGCCGCGTCGCTGTCCAAAATCTGCGGGGACCTTCGCCTCCTGCATTTCCTTGGCGAAATTACGCTGCCTCCGATGCAGGCCGGCTCCTCGATCATGCCCGGCAAAATCAACCCGGTCATTATGGAATGCGTAATGCAAACCAGCATGGTAGTCCGTGCCAACGACGCCATCGTCACCGAATGCGCAGCCACCGGCACGCTTCAGATCAACGAGTTCGAGCCGCTGATCGCCTACGCACTCCTCGAATCCATCGATCTCCTGCGCACATCGTCCCTGACATTGGCGTCGCACGTCGAAGGCATAACCGCTAACCCCGACCGCTGCCGCGAATTCGTCGATGAAAGCCCCGCCATCATGACGGCTCTGCTGCCCTGCATCGGCTACGACAAAACGCATATCCTGATGAAGGAATTCAAGGAAGCCAGAAAGAACAATCCCCACCTAAAACTGAAGGATTTCCTCAACGAAAAGCTCGGCGAGGAAAGCGTAAATTCTGCCCTATCCGAGTCCAACCTCGTTGGTCTAGGATACGCCCAGAAAGGCTAGCCTTTCGTCAAGTTAGCACCCGAAAAAACCGCCTCTCCGCCACGAAGTGGGGAAGAGCGATGGAAGTGAGGTGGCGCCTCCCTATGGCTTGAACATTCCGACTCTTATGCCGGTTAGAACAAGCCGAGGTTGCCCCTACGAACGATGCCAAGGTTAATGTCACTTTAGGAAAGCGCTTTTCATGATCGACCTGCCAACGCCCGAATCCAAAACCCCGAAAGCGATGCGCCTGCATATCGGCATCATGGGCCGCATGAACGTCGGCAAGTCGTCGTTCATGAATATGCTGGCCGGGCAAGACGTCGCGATCACCTCCCCGCAAGCCGGAACCACAACGGATGTCGTTGAAAAAACAATGGAGCTTCTCCCGATTGGCCCGGTGGTCCTCCTCGACACGGCCGGGATCAACGATGCCTCGGCGCTCGCCGAGGCCCGCATCGAGAAATCCCGAAAAGCGCTTCAACGCATGGATGTGGTGGTCATCGTCGTAACGCCTGACGAATGGACAGACTTCGAAGAAGCGCTAGTGAATACCGCCCACGAAAAGAAAATCCCGGTAATGGTGGTGATCAACAAAACCGACCTCGCGGAGCCGAAGCCTAACTTCCTCGCGCTCCTCGAGATGAAAAAGCTTCCCTACGTCCAAGGCTGCTCGACTTCCCCAAACATGGCGGAAACCTTCAAATCCGAAGTCAAGGAACGCCTCCGCACCCTCCTCCCGAAGCTTTTCACGGCCCCGCAATCCCTCATCGGCGACCTACTCCCACCCGGAGGAATGGCGGTCCTTGTTGTTCCCATCGACCTCGGAGCACCCAAAGGCCGCCTGATCGTCCCCCAAGTCCAAGCGATCCGAGACCTCCTCGACAACGATGCCTCATCATTAGTCGTAAAAGACCGCGAATATGCCGCAACGCTCCAACGCCTCAAACAAATGCCGGACCTCGTCGTGTGCGACTCTCAAGTGGTCGCCCGCGTCGTAGCCGACACCCCCGAAACCGTCCCGCTAACAACCTTCTCGATCCTCTTCGCGCGCCTGAAAGGCGACCTGATTACCCAAGCCAAGGGAGCAGCCGCCATCGAAAAACTACAGGACGGCGACAAGGTCCTGATGGCCGAAGGTTGTTCCCACCACCCGCTCGAAGACGATATAGGCCGCATAAAAATCCCAAGATGGCTGCGCCAATACACCGGCAAAAGCCTCACCATCGACTCCTGCGCAGGCCACGACTTCCCCGCCAATCTTCACGAATACAAATTAATTATCCACTGCGGCGGCTGCGTCATGACAAAACAGGAAATGACCTCGCGCCTCCAAACCGCAAACGAAAAGTCCATCCCCATCACGAACTACGGCGTCGCCATCTCCGCGCTGCAAGGCGTTCTCCGGCGCGCCCTCTCGCCATTCCCGGGGGCCTTGGCGGCGTATGAAGAGGCACGAAAAAACTGATCTATATTTGTTGCGGCTCGAGTGTAGCGTACAGCTGCCTCACCTGAAGCAAAGGCTTCCCATACATCCTGTTCCCTTGAGGCGGGGCCGCCAACCGGAATGCCTGAGAAACTTTGTGCATCTTGACGATAGGAAACTCCACATCGTGCACGTCCCGGAACTCTTCCTCAAAACCGAACTGCTTCGCGATTTTTGCAACCCTGTCGGCAGAATGCTCATGAACCCCCGGCCATGACGGCTCAAAATGAGTATCATACAGGATAGAAAAAACGCCGCCCGGCGCAATCGTCTCCGCCACAAGTCCAATGACCTTTTCAAGCTCTTTCAGTTGCAACTGAAGTGCAACGCCTGAAAGCGTGACAAAAACGGGATTTTGATTATAGCATTTAGCCACGAGCGTTTTAGCATCGGTTTGAAGAATGTCCGCACAGACGAACTTCAGATTTTGGCCATCAAGCGCCTTGTTCCGCGTCTCGACCTCGCGCCCCAAATCGACATAATCGAGAGCCACTCCGTTCATGTACGCATGGCATAAAAGCTCCCACGCTCCGAATCCGCTCCCGCACCCTATATCGAGATACACGGGCTTCACCTCGGCGCGCTCACCTAACTCCCGATCGCCAGAACATTCTTCAATACAAATATCCTTGTCGCAAGTCGCGCCAAGCTGCTTCCGGTAACAGGCGCAAGCAAGCTCCTTGGCCCTCCTCCAATTCCAGCGCGTATTAGACTGATCCTTAAGCATCTCGCATTGGGTGCCCCATGGCGAACCGTATTGCCAAAGATCTGTATGAGTTTCCTCGGGAAGCGCCGCTTGTGACTTTGCGACGTTGATATTGATCTCACTTAAAAATTTATTTAACAGCTCTTGATCCAAAATCCCCTCAGCCCAGCAATAAATAGAATATCGCTAAGCAATCTCGCTTTGCCCTTCGCTAATAACGAGAACAGCCTACTTACATCCCCGCAAACACTCCTGCAGGCTTCTCTTGCACTCCCCGCTCGCTCCGAATATGCCTGAAGGCCCCATAACGCCGCTATTCGTCGAGGCGGCAGTAGAGTCCATGCAACTCGAATAGCTCTCGTTGCATGAACGCCTGCACATCTCCTTATCGCTTTCGATAACGGTGGTCTTACCGGACTGATCGGTATAGGTATCTGGCTTTTTGACGCCCGAGATACACCCTGAAAGCATTCCCACGACCGCGATCACAAGAATGCTTTTCTTCATGGGTGTTACTCCTTGGCTGGCACGTCGCCTTCAGCGGCGGCGGCTTCTTCCGACTTCTTCTTCAAAGCGGACTGCTTGGCGCCCTTGGCTTCAACGTCGCGATCGACAAACTCGATCATCGCCATCGCAGCAGCGTCGCCATAACGGAATCCCGCCTTAAGGACTCGAGTATAACCGCCGTTACGCGATTTGTAACGTTCGGCAAGCGCACCGAACAACTTTTTTACGCTTCCTTCGTCACGAAGGATTGAGAAGGCGCGACGGCGATTCGCCAAGCCGCCCTTCTTGCCGAGCGTAATCAAGCTCTCGACAATCGGACGCAAATCCTTGGCCTTCGGCAAAGTCGTCGTGATCTGCTCGTTTTCGATAAGAGCGACGCACATATTGGCGAACATCGCCTTGCGATGAGTTGCAGTGACGCCGAGTTTACGATATCCATTTCCATGACGCATGGTGTGTTCTCCTTCTAGTGCTTGGCTCTGTGCTTTCGCCCCAAATGGCGCTCTTGCAGAAACCGGTTACGTAAAGAACCGGCCCTTAACGGAACCGATTCGTTATTTGAAAGTCAGAATTCAGGATGAGTCCCGAATCCCGACTCCCGAATCCCTCTTAAAATGGCTCTTCCATCCGCTTGGCAAGATCTTCAATGTTCTCAGGCGGCCAGTTCGGAATCTGCATCCCGAGCGAAAGGCCCATCTGGGTCAAAACTTCCTTGATCTCGTTCAAGCTCTTGCGGCCGAAGTTCGGCGTGCGGAGCATCTCGCTCTCCGTCTTCTGAACCAGATCGCCAATGTAAACGATATTGTCGTTCTTCAGGCAGTTCGCCGAACGAACCGAAAGTTCAAGCTCATCGACCTTGCGAAGCAGATTGCGGTTGAACGGCAACTCACCGGCAACCTCGGGCTGCGCTGCGGCCTGATGCGGCT
>CAZLIG010000080.1:0-9601 GCA_964559415.1 uncultured Rhodospirillaceae bacterium | reverse complement strand
TAGCGCTTCGTAGCTGTCCTGCATTCCGGGGTTTAGGGTTTTGAACTCTACATCGGCGTCCCAGTTGGACGCTGCCGTGACGGCCCCGCCGTAGGTCGAGAATCCGATGAGTACCGCTTGTCTCCCGAAGTGTTCGCGCGTCAACTGGCCGATATTCAACTCCCCCTGCTCCCCCATCTCCGTTGCCCGCGCGTCACCGACGTGGGAGTTATGGGCCCAGACCACGAGTCTTGCTTCTTCTCCTCTCTGGTCGGTGAGATGCCCCGCAAGGGATTCCAAGGTGTCGGACATATGGGCGTCGCGCAGATTCCACGACGCAACGCGACCTTCGAACATGGAGCGATAATACTCTTCCGCCTTGACTACCACTTTTGCGTTTTGTTCCGCGAAGAAGTATTCTTCCGCGCCTTGCATCCCGTTCTTTTTCAAATACTCGAAAGCGCGTTCGCGCAGCGAAATGAGCTGGTGAATGACTTCATTCTCGCAGTCGCGGCCAATCCCAAGCGCAGCGGCATAGCCGTAGTTTTTTGGGTTCTGCGCGTGAAAACTGTTGAAGCATGAATAGTGGCGGCGCGCACGCATGGCGGCGGGAGGGTCCACTTTTTCGAGGTAGGTGATTACTGCGTTGATGGAGGCGTTGAGGCTATAGAGATCAAGTCCGTAAAAGCCTGTTTTGCGGGAGGATGGAAGCGTTTCGCTGTTGAAGTTTCGCTGCCAGTCAATGAACTCCGCAACGACCTCGTTGCGCCACATCCACGTTGGAAAGCGCGTGAATTCTGCAAGCGCGCTATCGGCGTTATGGACGCTGTCATCCTCTCTGACGTAACGGTTGACGCGGTAGGCATCGGGCCAATCAGCTTCCACCGCGACACCCGCAAAACCGTAGTTTATCAAAAGGTGTTTCGTAAGCTCGGCGCGCTGGCGATAAAATTCTTCGGTACCGTGGGTGGCTTCGCCGATAAGCACAAATTTCGCGTTCTCCAGCATCTCGCTTAAGGGAGCAAAGTCGGCTCGGTCGCCCGTGAGGGGAATTGCGGCATTTCTGATATTGGATATCAGGTCCTTATACGCTTGTACTGGCATGAGGCGGTTCCCCTGTCGTTTGCGTTTGGACGGTACCCCATTGCGCGGCTTCGGACAGAAGCGATAACACTTCTTCGTCGGTCGTCTGGTCGAAGTTCTCATAGGCTTGGCCGACTCCAAAAAAAAGTTCCGGCGCTTGGAGGCACACAACGATGTTGGCGCGGCGCGCGAGGTGGTCTCGGGCATCGATCGAGCATACTGGAACCGCAACAACAATCTGCGCCGGGCTTTGCTGCTCTACCGCGCTGACGGCTGCGCGCATATTCGCTCCTGTTGCCATGCCGTCGTCGACGAGGATCACCGTGCGGCCTTTCAGGTCGGGTTGCGGCAGGCCGCTTCGATAGGCGCGATTTCTTCGCTCGAGTTCCGCTTCTTCCTTCTCGATTATGGCGTCAATCGCTTCCTCGGGGACGCCGAAGCTGCGGATGACGTCGTGGTTGAAGACGCGAATTCCAGGGAGCGCAATTGCGCCTAGGGCCAGTTCTTCATGGCCGGGCAGGCCCAGCTTTCGGACTAGCATCAAGTCCAAGGGGGCATGGAGGGCTTTTGCTACTTCGAAGGCTACGGGGACGCCCCCGCGCGGGAGAGCGAGCACAATAACGTCATCGCGTCCTGCCCATTCGGTCAGGCTTTCAACCAATTGCTTTCCTGCTTCCCTTCGGTCGTTGAAGTGCGGCTTCATGGGGCTCCTCCTTAGGCGACGGGCGCAGGAGGCAGAACTTCCCTGACATAATCCAGTAAATCGTGCCTCTTGGCGTGCGTCAGATCTTTGGGGATTTCAGCAACGATCAATCTTCTCACAGATTGGTCCAGATGACGCTTTAGCTCGCCTAGCATTCGCTGAGGAGCGATGAGTACTAGGCGGTCAAACCCATTGTTTTTTTGCACTTCGAAAAGCTTCGACGCGATGGATTCCGCGAAATTTTCTTTGATTTCTTCTCTCACGTCGAGGCGCGGTTCAACCGTGTGGCGCTCCGCCGCCGTCACGCCGCTTCTTGAACCGCGCTTGTCGTGTCCCAATTGGTATTCGCTGATCGGCTCGGCCAACATCTCTGCATCGTCGCGCGGCATTAGGGTCCAACGCTCGTGAAGGATGCGATAGTCGTGCTTGCTGCTGCCGCCCATCGAGACGGCGGCTTCGGAGAGTCGGCTTTCGAACACGCGCATTCGCTTGCCGTTCGCCACGACGATCCATGTAGTCCGGGTTCGTGGCAACGGAAATTCGTAGGCCATGACACTCCTCGGCATGAGGTGACGGGGCGATGGCATAGATGGTACGCGCTGAAAAACCCGCCGCATTTGACGACTGTCAAAAGAGACTTCTTTGGGTGCATCGGCGCTTGCTTTCGATATGAAAAACTATGATAAGGATTAGATGAAAAACTTTCCTTTAGCCGATGTTCATAAGCTCCTTGGAGCCAGCCCCGTTATTCTCGTGACGACCTCCCTTAAGGGGCGCGCGAATGTTATGACGATGGCGTGGTATACGATGCTGGATTTTAAGCCGCCGCTGATCGCCTGCGTGATGGGGAAAACAAATCTGAGCTTTGAGGCGCTGAAGAAGACGGGAGAATGCGTCATTGCCATTCCGGCCGCTAAGATGGCCGGGAAGGTCGTAAATGTTGGGTCGAGTTCCGGGAAAGAGGTGGACAAGTTTGCGAAATTCAAGCTGACCGCCCTGCCCGCCAAAGCTGTCGATGCGCCATTGATTGGCGAGTGTTTTGCCAACATTGAATGCCGCGTTGTCGACAAGAAGATGGTTGAGAAGTACGACCTTTTTATTCTCGAGGCTGTTAAGGCTTGGATCGATCCGGCGCAGAAGAATCCGAAGATGCTTCATCATAAAGGCGGCGCGGAGTTTATTGTGGATGGGAAGATCGTTAGCGGTCTGCTGAAAAAGTAAGCCACCTCACCCTCCCATCGCTTTGCGATGGGTCCCTCCCTCTCCCCCGCAAGGGCGGAGAGGGGATGTGACGTGAGAATTTTTCGCGGTGGGCGGTTTTTGTTACTTTCCGAATACGTTTTGGAGCAGCTCGCCGCCTTTAGCTTCGATGTCTTCTTGGGAAAGTGTTTTGGCTTTTTCGATGGTTGAGCCTAGCTCCTGCGTCAGATTGGAGGTGGCGACTTGAGATGAGGCGTTTGTTATGGCTTCCAAGACGATTTCTGCCACTTCAGCCGGGTCAGCGCCGCCTTCGTTTTTACCGATGTTTGTCAGGCGGATGACGGGGAGCTTGGCGTCGAGCGTTTTTCCCTTTAGGAGCGGTTGGGAAATTGAGAGTTGGCCGTCGCGGACGGTCAGACTTTCGATGATGACTTTGCGGCTTGGGCTGCCGTCGGGACTCTGGGAGACAGCGCTTTTCTCTTTTTTGGCTTTACTGAAAGAAGACGCAAAGGCTTGGGCGTTCTTTGAGATGGTTCGAAGATTGTTATCGCCTTTGGTGTTGATTTCGTAGGTCACTTGCGGCTTGTCGATTGTGATGTCCTTGATCACGATGGGGCCGTTGCCGGTGACGGACTTCGTATCGAGCTTAACGGCGATGCTGCCGAGGAAAAGCGACTTTTCGGCTTCGAAACCATCGGGACTGCCTACGCTTAAGCCTGCCATAGACGCTTCGCCAGAGGTCAGGACGATTTTTACGCTGTCGAGCCGGACGGGCGTTTTTGTGGCCGCTGTGCCGTATGTCTCGATCGCGGCTTCGACGAGGGAATCCATATTGGCGCTAAGGAAGTAGGCTCCTGCCGCGATAATTACGACAAGGAATACGAGTCCGGCAAAAATCTTCTTGATCATGGGAGCCTCCGCGAGAGTGGATACGACCTTCCCGCAAGGCTAGCGCGCCCTTCGTTTTTCGGCAAGCTTCAGGATTTAGTCTTCGAGGGTCACCAAATATATCTCAAGACCCTTGATACAGGCGACGATATCGAGCTGTCCTTCTTTCGGCTCGGGCTGGTTCACCAGTTCGTAGGCGGTGCGGATGCTTGGGTGGGCGTTGCTTTCTTGGACATCGCGGCCTGCCCTTTTTGCTATCGGTTTGCCGTCCAGAAAGATCGAGGCTTTGCCGAGTGTGCCTTCGGGGCTGGCCATGACGGCATAAACGCGGCGGGCTTTGAAGCGGAGGCGCAACGTCGCGCGCGGCGAGGCCGAGACGATCTTGTCATCGTGGACTCGCCACCGCCCGTTTAACGACCAGTTTCCGCGAGCTATGTCTTGGGCCGGGTCGTAAAAGGGAGTGGCATCGCGTTGGCGTTCCGTTTCGCCAACGTAGTTTTCGGCATTTAATCCGAAGCGCAGAGGCTGGCGTTCGGAAGGTAGTGGGACTTTCGTTAGGGGCGGCGCGGCAGGGACAGGCGAAGGACCTTTTGCGGATGGCGGCGTCTTTGCACGGGAGCGAGGTTTTGCAGGCGGGGGCGCTTTTACAGGTGGTGACGTGGGCGTGGGTTCGATATCGATGAGCGGTTTGGGCGGCGGCGGCTTGATCACGGGGAGCGATAACCCCTTTTTCTCTTCAGTTTCTTGTTCCTTTATGTCGGGCAGATGCTTGCCCAAGATGCCGTTATTTCGCGTAGCGGAGGGCAGATATTTTTCGTCTGCACGGTTCCAGACAAGTGCGACTGTCGCCAGTATTATCGCGCCCAAGATGGTGCGGATCAGGCCTCCGTTTTCGTTGAACTGAGGAACCCTTCGGATTGCGCGGCGCATCAGAAGCGCGATAAGAAGCAAAGGGAGGCCTACGCCCAAAGCGAACAGCGCCACGACCGCCGTTGCCTGCGGATTTGTTCGGAGACGAATTTCTTCAAGAGCATCGGCCATGACCGGGCCTACGCAGGGCGTCCACGCTAAGGCGATCAGCAGTCCTATGCCGAGTCCCTCCAGGAAACCGCCCTCCTGGTCCCAGCGATATGAAAGCTCTTCGATATATCTGTCTTCCCCGTCGGGGGTTTTTCGGCGAGAAATCAATGCGGTCGCTTGCGGAAGAAGCATGACGATGCCGATAATCGCGATCAGAACCAAGCCGATTTGCCGCATTGTTTCGTTATCGATCTGCAGTGCTGCGAAAATGTCCTGCGAGAAAATTGCAATGCCTACAAATGCGAAGGCAAAACCAAAGACAACGCCATAGGGCCGCCGTTTTCCGCCGTCTAGGGAAGCCGCAAGGATGAGCGGCAAAATCGGCATGATGCATGGGGTCAGCACGATCCTCAGACCCTCGACAAATGCTTTTAGTATATGGAGCGTGTTCATGTTTTAGCTGGGATATGTGCAGCGTTCGCTTGGGATAAACCTGAGAGCCGTTCCGTTGTTGCAAAAACGCAGGCCGGTCGGATCGGGGCCGTCCGTGAAAACGTGACCTTGATGCCCGCCGCAGCGAGCACAGTGATATTCCGTTCGCGGTTGCGAGTATCTGTGGTCTTCTTTCGTCTCTATATGGAGAGGAATGGCATCCCAGAAGCTCGGCCAGCCGGTGCCGCTTTCGAATTTCGTGTCGGAGTTAAAGAGGTCAAGGCCGCATCCTGCGCATACGTATGTGCCGGGACGATCTTCTTTTAGAAGCGGGCTGCTGAAAGGAGGCTCGGTGCCTTCCTTGCGCAGAACAGCGTATTGTTCTTCGGTCAGCATAGCTCCCTCGCGTCAAAACAAGAGGGGCTAGAATGGTGCTTGATGGATGCGCGTGCCTTGATGAAAGTAAAAGGCGACTTCAGGCGGCGGGAGCTGCTTTGTAATCAAACTCGGAACGCACATAGAGCCCGTGTTCGCCGGAGACGATCTTGAAATGATCGGAAACGCCCAAGACCGTCTCGGCCCCGCCTAGAACCAAGAATCCGTCTTGCGGCATCATTCCCGAAATATCGTTCAGCACGCGGGTTTTTGTCGGAAGATCGAAGTAGATCAGCACATTCCTACAAAATACGATGTCGAAATGGCCATCGACGCCGAAGTCGTTCAGCAAATTGCCTTCCCTGAACTGGACCATTTGGCGGATGTTGTCTTTGATTTGCCACTTGTCTCCCGAAATCTGCTGAAAATATCTTACAAGATGGGTGACGGGCAAGCCGCGTTGGACCTCGAACTGAGAGTAGATGCCGGATTTCGCGCGGGCTATCATTTCACGCGAGATGTCGGTGCCGATGATCTCGACTTTCCATCCTTGAAGCTTTATCGCTTCTTCTACGCAGATCATGGCGATCGAGTATGCCTCCTGCCCGCTCGATGCGGCGGAGGACCAGATGCGGATGACTTTCTTATCCGCCCTGGCCTTCAGAAGACGCGGCAAGAGATTTTTCTGAAACAGCGTGAAAGGCTTTTGGTCGCGGAAGAAGAAGGACTCGTTCGTCGTCATCGCTTCAGTGATGTCGAACATGAGCGTTTCTTCGCGGCGTGCCCGGAGGACTTGAGCCATGTCCTCAAGCGATTTGATGTTGTGTTTGCGCGCGACGGGGAACAGGCGCGATTCCAACAAATAGGCTTTGTCAGCCGTCAGCACCAAGCCCGAACGCTGCTTTACAAGAGTCGAAAATAGTTCGAAATCTTCCGACTTCATGCCACGCCCCCGCTTTGGGTCGCGACACGCCGAACCATCGCTCCAATCTCCTTCACCGGAAGGACCGCACTGCACAGCCCTGCTTCCGTAACAGCACCCGGCATTCCCCATACGACGCTCGTCGGCTCGTCTTGCGCAATCACGGAGCCGCCTGCTTTGACGACGGCATCGCTCCCCTTCGTGCCATCCTGCCCCATTCCGGTCAGGATGACGGTTAGAATTTTTCCGCCGTATGCGGCGACTAACGAGCGCAGCATCGGGTCGACTGCCGGGCGGCACCAGTTCTCCGGCGGGTCCTTTACGAGACGCACCTGCGCGCCTGTGGTTGTTTTTCTGAAAAGCATATGAAAATCGCCGGGAGCAACGTGGAAGCGCCCCGGTTCGAGCACGTCTCCGTCTTGCGCTTCGACGCAATTGACACTGCACTGCCTTCCGATGTGTTCAGCCAAGATTTTTGTGAATGAGGGCGGCATATGCTGGGTGATGACTATGGGCTGGCGGAGTCCGCTGCCGATTGCGCCGATGACTTCGAACAAGGCTTGCGGGCCGCCTGTTGACGAGCCTATCGCGATAACGTCCGGCTTGGCATTCGGCATCGGCCTCAAGACATAATGCTTTGAGACTCTTGCGGAGGTGGGTTTTTGACTGCTGCGAAGAGCCCTTGCCTTGCGCGCGAGGGCTCCGAGTTCGCTGACCTTTTCCCTCAGTTCGTGCTGGAACGCGTTTGGCACCGCCATTTCGCGCGCCGTGGGCTTTGCCAGATAATCGGTCGCACCCAGCGACAAGGCCTTGAGGCTGATCTCCGCGTTTTTCTGAGTGAGGGTTGAGGCCATGACGATTTGTACCGAAGGGTCTATCTCTTTTAACTTGGGAATGGCGGTCAGGCCATCCATAATGGGCATTTCGATGTCCAGTATAATGACATCGGCGGAAACGCGGCGCAACGTATCAAGAGCGATTTGCCCATTGCTTGCCGTGGCCACAACCTTGAAGTGAGGATCGCTTTCCAGCGCTCTCGTTATGAACCCACGAATGACAAGCGAATCGTCTACGACCATCACGCGGTATTCCGGAGGGGTGTTTGCTTTTTCCTGCGGCGGAGAGACAGAGGGCATTGCTAGATAAGCCCAAGCTGTTCGAGCTTGCCCCGAATAATGTCTGCATCGAATGGCTTCATAATGTACTCGTTGGCTCCTGAGCCTAATGCCTCCTGAATATGATTGATATCGTTTTCCGTCGTGCAAAATACCACTATCGGTTTATCTCCGCCCGGCATTTTGCGCAATGCCGCCAAATATTCGAGTCCGTTCATAACCGGCATATTCCAGTCGAGCAGAACGAAGTCGGGAAGCTTTGCTTTGCTGGCTTCCATAGCGGTCTGGCCGTTTTCCGCTTCCTCGCAGGAAAAGCCGAGCGTTTCCAAAATTTGCCGCGCTACTTTTCGGATCACGCGGCTGTCGTCGACGATAAGGCAATTCTTCATTTTTCTATACCCCTGCACCAGTATAGAGAAACACGCGGCACGGGAAAACCACTAATTCCGTCCGCGTGTTCCTTTATGCTTTATGCGGCCCGAGCTTGCTCCAGCCGCAACAGCCTTGATACATCCAAAACCACCAAGAGGTTGCCCTGCAGGCGATAAATGCCGTCGGACACCTCGGCCCAACGCGGATTGAGTGTCGAAGGGTTGCGTTCGAAGTCGGATGCCGGAAGGCTCATGACCTCGCCGACTTTGTCCACAACGAGGCTGTACAATTCGCCGCCGTGATCGACAACGACGCTCATGCTTTGCTTGCTGTCGCAAGCAGGCAATCCGAGACGCGTGCGAACGTCGACAGCGGTTACGATTCTGCCGCGCAAGTTGAGCGAGCCGAGCACCTCGGGCGGAGCGAGAGGCACGTGCGCGATTCTTTGCGGCCCCAGAACATCCTGAACCTTGAGCACAGGGATGCCGAATACCTGATTGGCTACGGTCATGGTTACGAACATACCTTGCGTCGCCTCGTCGGCGGTCGAAGCCAAAGCTGTCGAATCGGCGGAAACCGGAAGATTAGCCATTTGTCACTCCCCCCTGCTTCAATGTTTCATGCAATGCGTTCAACAAGCCTTCGCGGTTGAACTTCGCAACGTAATCGGTGAAGCCAGCTTGACGGCCACGCTCGAGATCGCGCGGGGTCGCGTGCGAGGACATGGCGAAGATCGGCAGCTTGCTCCACTTGCTGTCGCTTGAGCGCAGCGTTGAGACGAAGTCGAAGCCGTTCATGCCCGGCATTTCGATGTCGCTCACGATGGCGTCGAACGATGTGCCCTCTTCCTGAAGCTTCAGAGCTTCCTGTGCCGTTTCGAGCGCCGTCACTTCGTATCCGGCGACAGTCAGCAGCGGCGTGAGAAGATTGCGGAAGAACGGGCTGTCGTCCACCAAGAGGACTCGGAACACCGTTTCGTTTTCGAAGGCCTCGCGGTCTTCGCCAAACCAGCTCTGGGAGCACTGCGAGAGATAGTATGCCGCGTCGAGAACATCGGTCGCCTTTCCGACGATGATCGACGTGCCGAGCGTGCCGGGGCGGCGCGCCGTGAGGTCGACTTGGAGGCGTTCTTCAACGATATCGAGAATTTCGTCGACCATCAGGCCCATGTGCTTTTCGTTGTCGGCGAAGACCAAGACGGCTTGCTTGCCCTCCTTCGGAATTTCTTTTTCGGCGGCAACGGGAACCAGCGGCATAAGCTTGCCCCGGTATTGCACCATCGGTTGGCCTTCAGAATACTCAATCGCGGCGCGGTCGATTTCTTCGAGCCGTGCAACAAGCGACAAGGGAACGGCCTTTTGAGCTCCTTCCCCGGCGCGGAAGAGCAGAAGCGATTGCTTCGTGCCGTTGTGCGAAGACTGAGATACAGACGTTGTTGCGGCCTGCTCGAGTTGACTCGTCATGTTTCCGGCGTGCGCGACAATCGCGTTCAGATCGAGGATCATGATAACG
>CAZLIG010000079.1:0-9609 GCA_964559415.1 uncultured Rhodospirillaceae bacterium | reverse complement strand
CCTTGGCGGCGGCTTTCGCAATCTTCTGCCCGTGCTCGTCGGTGCCGGTCAGGAACATCACGTCATAGCCGTCGAGGCGCTTGAATCGCGCAAGAACGTCGCTGGCTATCGAACAGTAGGCGTGGCCGAGATGAGGAACATCGTTAACATAATAAATCGGGGTCGTGACGTAATACTTCTTCACTGCAAATACTCCCTAAATAACAGTCTGCTCCCCGAAGCCGGCGCGCTTATTGCGCGACGGGCAGGCGGTCCTTCTTGCTCGGGAACGGTGCGAACGGGAAGGGCTTTTCGTCGGAGGCGTAGGTCAGGTAGCGGGTAAGCTGCCCCTGATATACCGCGAGGTTCTCACCGAAGTCGGCAACGCCCGGAAATTCGGAGCCGCCGAACAATTTAGCGAGGAATTGCAAAACCGACGCCGCGAACGTGATGGGGATCGACAGGTAAAATGCTGCTCCGAACAACACAAGGAAAACAAAGCGGAGCCATGTGTCCTTGTCCTTGACGTTTTTCTTCAGGTCTTCTTCGTTGAGTCCGGTCATGCTGTCCTCCCTTTGTGACACAGTTTTATAGGCTTTTCCGGGGGGAAAAGCAATCGAAGGGCGTGCGTAGCGGGATTCCCGGGCCGCCCTACTTTTTGTCCGTCAGTTGTTTCTGGACCAGGGTAATCACATCGCCAACGGTGCGAAGGTCCGCCGGGGCGTTAGCGTTAAACGGAAGTTGTACCGCAAACTTGTCTTCGAGCGCGAAAATTACCTCGACCATATCGAGCGAGCTGACGTTGAGGTCCGAGAGCTTGACTTCCGGCGACAGCTTGCCTCGGTCGATCAAGGCCTTTTGCGCTACGACGTCGAGGATTTCTTCGATTTGAGTGGCCATAATCATCCGCCCACGGTTTGAGTTAGTTTTCACCGCGCTTTTCGAGCTTGTCCACCTTCTCGACCAGCGCTTCGACTTTCTTGTACAACTGCTTCAGTCGACCAAGATTGAACATATTCTCCATTACCTTTTCGCGCGGCACGGCCGGAAGTCCTCCGACGATGGTTTTCGGGGGAACATTGCCCGCTACGCCGCTCATCGCCATGGCAATGGCATCGTCGCCGATCGTTACATGGTCCGCTACGCCGACGGCTCCGCCCAGAACCACGCGGTTTCCAATCACCGCGCTTCCCGCGATGCCGACGCGACCGCAAAGCATACAGTTGTCGCCGATAGTTACATTATGCCCTACTTGTACCTGATTATCAATTTTCGTGCCGTTGCCTATGCGGGTGGAGGCGACAGTGCCTCTGTCAATGCTTGTATTCGCGCCGATTTCGACATCGTCACCGAGGATGACGGGAGCGAGGGAGGCAATGCGGATCAGGGCGACGTTCGAAGCCGTGACGGTTCCTCCGATGCCAGCCTTGGCGGCTTCCACGCTTCCCATCTGGGGCGTCACAAAGCTGAAGCCGTCCGCGCCGATGCTGGAGTTGAAGTGGACGATCACACGGTCTCCGATTTGCGTTCCGGCCCCGATTTTCGCTCCGGCGTAGATCAAAGCGTCGTTGCCTACCGTGGCGTCTTCGCCAACGTAGGCTTGCGGATGCAGAACGGCGTTATCGCCGATTTTCGCGCGCGCTCCTATGTAAACGAAAGCGCCAATCGATGGATTTGCGCCGATCGTCGCCTCTTCTTCAATCACGGCGGTGGGATGAATGCCCGGTTTTACGCAGACGGGTTTTGAAAAGAGCGCGGTGAGCTTGGCCATTGCGACGCGCGGCCTGTCCACGACGATCCGCGAGGCCAGAAAGGCGCTGTCCTCTTCTTTTCCGGAAACGACAGCGGCGAACGCTTTACTTTCCTTGGCCAAGGGGAGGAGTTTTGGTTCCATCGCAAGCGCCAAATCTTTCGGGCCGATGACATCGGCAGGGTGGGCAAGCCGCGAGACGCGAAGCTTGCCGTCGCCGATTAATCGGCCTCCGATTGCCTCGGCGATTTCCTCTAGAGTGAAAGATATATCGGACATGACGCTCTCAGTTTGAAAAGATGAGCAAATGTCGCTAGTTGGCGGGCTTCGGTCAAGCTTAATTTGGAGCGGCTGGGGTCCGGGGTCTGGCGCTCAGGGGCGTATCTAGTTGAGGGTGTTCAGGTGGCTCTGTTCAGGGGCTGCTTCGGCGGCGCTTTTGTACTGTTTTATTGCTTTCATGGCCTGCAATTCCGAAAGCAGCTTTTGCATCGCCTCTTGCGTTTCGGGTTCGGCGGAGGTCGCGACGGTTGTGGTCGGGGCTGCCGCAGGGACGGGGTCCGCAGGCGCCGAGGCTGCCGACGCGGCTGCAAGGCGGCTGTTGTGGACGTTGCGTTGCGCTTGGAGGGCGGTGTGCTGGCTCGTCATCGCCAAGGCGAGCGCCTGATTTTGCTGTGAGTTTGCCATCATGGTGGAGTCCATGACACCGCCGTAGGGAAGCTTGGTGCGGTCCAGAGGCATTCCCGGCGCGGCTGAGGGCGTTGTTGCGGAAGCGGAGGCATCCGCCACGCGGACCGTATCTGTCGCTGTTCCCGTTGCTTGCGTGTTTTCGGGTTTCGAGGCGGCGGCAACTTGCGTGGTTTCGCTTTTCCCGTCGCCAAGCAGCGCGGTCATTATGGATGCCGAGGCCGATTGCCCGCCTGTGACGGCTCCAACCGCTTCATCGCCAATCGCGCAAAGGGCGCTTACTCCGGCAGAGGCAAGACCAAAAACGCCGCCGTACAGCGCATCTCCGGCAATCCGCGAGACCGGATTGATCTCTTCGCCTGCAATGGCGCGGTAGATTGTGCTCACACCCGGAATGTGTTGGAGCGGGTTTATCATATCGAGAAAGTCATCGAAGCTCATGTCGACCGTTTGGACGTCATCGCCGCCGGAGACATTGCGGGACGCCAAGGCGTTGATGTTCCTTGTCGTCAGGTTTGTGGTTTCCGATGAGACGGCGCCGATTTCGATCATGAGGTTGCTCCTTGGCGTAAGTGAAGCAAAGGGCGTGCCAAAGGGGGGATTCGGGATTCAGGATTCGGGATTCGGGATTCGGAGTTATCCCTGTTCGAGTTCGGTATCCCAGTAGAGGAAATCGCGCCAGCTGTCGTGGAGGAAGTTGGGAGGGAAGCCGCGACCGTTTTCCTGCAATTCCTGCGTCCTTGGCCTCCACGGGGGGCGCTTGGGGTTCATGCCGCATTGGCTGGGGAGTTGGTTGCCTTTGCGCGTGTTACAGGCGCTGCAGGCGGTGACGACGTTATCCCAGCCGGTGCGGCCGCCTTTGCTTCTCGGAATGACGTGATCGAACGTCAGTTCGGGCGTCGGCTTGTGCCTTGAGCAGTACTGGCATCTGAAGCTGTCGCGGAGGAAGACATTAAAACGCGTGAAGGCCGGGTATTTGGAGGGAGACACGTACTCGCGCAGCGCGATGACGCTCGGGAGTTTTATGCTAAAGGACGGCGATTTCACGACACGATCGTACTCGGACAGAATGTCGACGCGCTCAAGGAAGACCGCTTTGATCGCATCCTGCCACGACCACAGCGAGAGGGGCAGGTAGCTCAAAGGCCGATAGTCCGCGTTCAGCACAAGGGCGGGACAGCTTTCAAGAGAAGGTATCACGTTGTTCCCCAAGGGGTTTAAGACAAAAACCCGACTCAACTTTGACGGATAATCTGATAAAATCGCAAATCGTTGTCCAGAAGAAACCCATGCGCAAAGTCACTAAGAGCTTTTGCGTGTCCTTCGGGTAATAACACGAAACGACGTTAGCGTTCGGTTCTGCTTTTCGAACAGCTTTTTTTACGCGATGCCTGCGCGCAGCAGATCGTGGATGTGCAGGATGCCGACGGGCTTGCCGTTCTCGATGACGAAGAGTTGCGTGCGCTTCTTGTCGTTGATCACCTTCAGCGCTTCGGCGGCCAAGATCGTCGGCGCGACCGTCAGCGGCGACCGGGTCATGATTTCGCCCGCAGTGCGCGAGGTCAGGTTGCCGTTCATGTGGCGTCGCAAGTCGCCGTCGGTAATGATGCCGATGAGGTTGCCCTCGGCGTCGACGATCCCCGCGCAGCCAAGGCTTTTTTGAGTCATGACAAGGAGGACGTCCGACATCGCATCGCTTTCGCGGACAAACGGCATCTCGGCATCCTTGCGCATAAGGTCGCGCACGCGCATCAGCTTCTTTCCGAGCTTGCCGCCGGGATGGAAGTTGCGGAAGTCTTCCGCCGTGAAGCCTTTGTTGGTCATGATCGCCACCGCGAGGGCGTCGCCAAGCGCGATCATCATTGTGGTCGAGGTGGTGGGGGCCATGCCCATCGGGCACGCCTCGGGCATCTTCGGCAGGACCAGCGCGACATCGGAGGCCGTTGCGAGCGTGCTTTGCGGATTGCTTGTCATGGCGATCAGCGGGATGGAGAAGCGGCGCGTGTAGTGGATCATATCCGACAGTTCGGACGCTTCGCCGGAATTGGAGAGCACCAGAACGACGTCTTCGTTGACGATCATGCCCAAGTCGCCGTGGCTTGCTTCGCTCGGGTGGACGAAATACGAGGGGGTTCCGGTCGACGCGAGCGTCGCCGCAATTTTTCGGGCCACATGGCCGCTTTTGCCCATGCCCGCAACGATGACACGGCCCAGGCATGATTGCATAAGCTCGACAGCTTTCACGAAGCTGCCGCTTAAGGAATTGCTAAGAGCTTTCAGGGCGTCGCTTTCCGCGAGCAGTACGTCGGCGGAGGCGCGCAGGATTGCAGAATCGTCCATGGGCTTCAGTTTTACGTTTGTTTTCAACATGGCCAGCGTTTTAGCACGTCCTTTATTTTAACGGAATAATAAAGAAAAAGGCTGAAATATAAGCAAAAATACCGGCCTGAGGGAGATCATGGGTAAAAAACCGAGTCGCACGTTTCATTTTCGCGCTCCCGATCCTTGGGCTGAGCATCGCCACTGGCTTTCGCGGGCCGAGGAGATTTCAACGAAGTCGGTTTCCGAGGGCGGGAGCCCGCATCCGTCGGTGCAAGTCGGCGCGGTGCTTGTGGATCAAAAAGGCCGCGAGATCGCGGCGTGCGCCAATCGCTTTGCCGAAGGCGTGGATCGCAGGCGGGCTGAACGTTACAAGGACGGCTCGAAGTCGCTCTGGATCAATTGCGCCGAACAACTCGCGCTCATGCAGGCGTTGCGCAAGGGCAAGAAGGTCGAGGGGGCGCGGCTTTATGTGACTCTCGAACCGTGCGCGGTTTGCGCGGGAATGATCGGCGAACTCAAAATCGCGGAAGTGTACGTTCCCGTCGACTCGATGCGGCGCTACGCCAAGCTCAAGGCCAAGTGGAAAGACAGCATCGAGATCGGTCGGATTAAGCTTGAGGAAGCCGGAGTGCGGCTTGTTTCGGTGGATACCCATCAGCCTGTGAAGAAAACTAAGACACGATAACCCTGTGCTTTACTAGGTTGAGCATTGGGACGTCGTGGGGGTAGTTGCCGTAGCCGAAGGTTTCGTCGAAGGGGCCGTGGGTTTCGAGCCAGGCTTTGAGGCGTTCGGCTTTCTTGAGGCGTACGCAGTTGCCGTTGATCATCTCGCCCGTGAGGATGCCGTTTTGAACGCCGATGTCGGTGCAGATCAGGACATCGTGGGGGACGCCGCGCAGCAGTTCGCCAAGGTACACATCAAGGCTGCCGGAGGCGATGACGATCATATCGCCGCGCTCGCGGTGCTCCCTCAAGGTTTGCATAACGGGTTCGTTGACGCGCTGCCATTGGCAGGTTTTGGCAATCGCTTTTGAAAGCTCATCTCGGGTATGGCCTTTGAGTAGGCGGTGCAGGAGGAAGTCCTTTACGGAGGTTCGCAAGCTCGCGGTTTCTTTTCCTTGCGCGCGGAGAACGGCGTAGCGCACGATGCCTTCGATGGCGGTCGCGTAGGCGCGGATGGGGCCTACGGCATATCTCAGGAACGGCATCAGCGAGTCGCCCAGAATAAGCGTGTTGTCGAAGTCGAATATCGCTACGCGTCTTGGTGAACTCATGCCGCCAATCCCAAAAGTGTTTGTGCGCATAACGCCAAGTCGGGCGTTTCCGTTTTTTTGACCGCCGCTTCGGCGTCGTACAGCCGCCGAAGAGCCTGCTCGGTTCGGGAGCGCGTCCAGCGGCGCAGCTGCGATGTCATCGCGCTTTCAAATTTCCAAAACACGGGAGGCTGCAAACGCTTGACGGCATCCGTCGCGGCCACGCCCTTGTCCATTTCGCCGCGCGCCCACTGAAGCCGGATAAAGTGCCTTTGGGCGGCGCGCAGAAGCGCTACGGGGGATGTTTGTTCGGCGAAAAGGCGGTCAATCAGCTGGGCGGCTTTCGCCGCATCGCCCGCACCTACGGCAAAAACGAGGTCGTCGATTTCCGCTGCGCCTGCATCTTGAACTGAAGCGCGGACATCGGCGGAGGTTGCCGTGTTTCCCTTGCCGACATAAATGGCAAACTTTTCGAGTTCGCTTCGCATCGCGAGGCGGTCGGGCGGTAGGACATCCGCGAGGGCCGCTATGACTTCGCGAGGAGCGCGGACTTCTTCCGCTGTGAGAATGTCGGCGATGGTACGCTGGCGCGCGGCGCTGTCTTCGACGTAGCAGGGGATGCCGCAGGCAAGCGGCGTGTCGGATTCGCACGCGGCGCGCAGTTTCGATTTCTTTTCGAGGTTGCCGGCTTCGATCAGAAGGACGCTATCGGAAGGGGGCATATTTGCCAGAAGCGAGGCGACAGCGGGGGCAATATTTTCTTCGGCATTTGGAATGCGCACCAGCCGACGGCCTCCGCCCAAGGCAACGGAGGCCATTTCATCATGGAGGCGGGCGGGATCGCCGGAGACGGACGACGATTGAAGCGCCACTGCACAGAAGGGGTCATCGGGATTTTTGACAAACAATTTCCCGAGCCGCGACGCACGTTCGCGGACAAGCCCTGTGTCCGGACCATAGACGAGGACGACCCGAACCGAGAGGTCGGGCTTATTCAAAAAACTTGAGATACGGGCTGGCGGGAGCTTCATCCCTATTGAGATAGGGCATTTTCGAGGCAAAAAAAAGAGCCTGACGGTTAGGTCAGGCTCTTTTCCGGAGGAAAAAGGCTGAAAGGCTTATCCGATAGCTTCGACGCTATCGGCGGTTGTTGCGCGCAACTCGGCAGGGAGAGTCATGCCGACTTCATGGGCGGCGCGGACGAGGCGCTCACCGATGCTGCCGACACGGGCTGCCGCTGCGGCGTAGCTGCACTGAGACCGACGGATAGCTGCGATTGTCTTATCGAGCGCGACCAGATTGGTCTGATTGGTCATCGCGACCAGTCTTTCCAAGGTCTCGTCGACTGAACCTGCGGCGCCGTTGATCTCGTAATTCGTGAACATGATCTTTTTCCTCATTTAACAAGCGAAACTCTCGCTCTTGATAGGTTCACTCTATCGGCGAATCTTGAATCCGAAGTTAATTCGCGCCGCGTTTTCGGAAAAAAGATGCCTCAAAAAGTTCATGTTTTATTGGTGTTTCTTGACATTTCGTTAATCATGAATGCCTAAAATCGGCCCATCGAGTCGATCAAAAACCCAAGGAAATCCGCGATGTTCAGCCCTCTTTCGACCGCCGGGACGAGCCTCTATCAGGCCGTTGCGCGCGCGACACAGTGCGCGACCAACGTGGTTAATGGATCGTCAACGGGTGAAAATACTGATTCCGACCTCGTGAAATTAAAGCAATCCGAGACGGACATTGCAGTTAATGCTGCCACCGTGAAAACGGCGAGCAAGATGCAGAAGGATTTGCTCGATATCTTAGTTTAATCGGCCTGATCCGCTAGCGCGGAGCCGAACAAATAAGCGTGATGCCGTTCGCTATTAGCGGCACGGGTCGGTTATGACCATTCAAAATATAGACGGAGAAAGCGCCTTCCTTGGCCAGGTTTGCGTATGCTGTCCTCAAGCGCTGCCAGATCAGTCATGCTGTGGCCGAGTTTCTTCATCAGAAACTTCATAAATTTTGTTTTGTCGGGCTCAAGCTCGTTTTTCTCGTTTACTCTGTTCCGGCAACGATTACCGTTTTCATCGATCATGTTTTCGCTGTCATAGGCAAGTATTTTCCCGCCTTTGTAAGCACCAATGCTCATGTCGTTATTAAAATACTGGCCAAGTTTCCAATGTGCGAGAAGCCTGACAATCCCCTCGTCAGTGCCATTTGATACAATGAGGCTCGGGATGCCTTTCTTGTCAGCAACTTTTATAGCTTTGACAACCTTTGGGTTCGGCCTTTGGTTTTCGGAAATGATTCTGCTGAGGTACATTTCGTGGTGTTCGGATTTAAGCTGCTTAAAACTGGGCTTTAATGTTTCCCAGTTTTCGTTTCCCTCTTGCTTGAAGATTTCGACGAACTTTTCGAGCGTTTTATCGACTGGGGGGCCCGAGAATGCCGAGGCCTCTTCATAGCTGTAGTGACGTTTGGAATATTTGTTCAGCATTTCGGCGTATGCCTGAGCACGCACATGCTCGGTATCTGGGCCGAGACATCCGTCGAGATCTACATAAAGGACACGCGCTCTTTCGCAGATGAACCTTTTAAGCTTCCTGAATTGGGCGGAGTTATGATTGTTTTTTAGCTTTCTGACCGATTGCATAAAATGCCTTACTTCAAATTTTGTACGCAACCATTATAGCCGATATGTACCTGCCCGTAATACTTTCTTGATTAACCTTAACGATTCCGGGCTATCTCTTCACCGTTTCGGTTTCTTTTTTCTGCGGCTTCGTCACGCTTTCGGTGGCGTGGCAGTCGAGCGTCAGCTTATCCCCATCTTTGTCAAGGCCCACGATCACATTGCCGCCATTCTGAAGCTTCCCGAATAACAATTCTTCGGCGAGCGGCTTTTTGATGTGCTCCTGAATGATGCGTCCAAGCGGCCTTGCGCCGAAGAGGGGATCGTAGCCTTTCTTGGCTAGCCATGCGCGCGCATCGGGGTTGAGCTGGATCGTGACGCTGCGTTCGCCCAACTGGTTCTCAAGCTGAAGGATAAATTTCTCGACGACTTTCTCGACAGTGTCGGGCGAGAGCGGATTGAATGTGATGATCGCGTCGAGGCGGTTGCGGAACTCGGGCGTAAAGAGCTTGTTGATCGCTTCCGTGTCTTCGCCTTCGCGCTGGTCGCGCTGGAAGCCGAGGGCTGGCTTCGCCAAATCGGCAGAGCCTGCGTTGGTCGTCATGATCAAAATGACATTGCGGAAGTTCACGACCTTGCCGTTGTGGTCCGTCAGGCTGCCGTGGTCCATGATCTGCAACAGAATGCCGAACAGATCGGGGTGGGCTTTTTCGATTTCATCGAGCAGCAACACGCAGTGCGGCTGCTGGTCGACGGCATCGGTTAAAAGGCCGCCCTGATCGAAGCCGACGTACCCCGGAGGCGCGCCGATGAGCCGCGACAGGCTGTGTTTTTCCATGTACTCCGACATATCGAAGCGCTTGAGGTCGACGCCGAGGCTTGCGGCCATCTGGCGCGCCACCTCGGTTTTGCCGACGCCCGTAGGGCCGGAGAACAGGTAGGAGCCAATGGGCTTTTCGGGTTCGCGCAGGCCCGCGCGCGCGAGCTTAATGGCCGAGACA